>NZ_JBYNDP010000012.1:0-58603 GCF_059783535.1 Tateyamaria sp.
CATTTGTTGGCAGATGGGGCGCCGCTTGGCCCGGAAGGTCAGGAATTGTAGTTCCCATGTCAGGGATGATGTCGGAAGAATGATGCATAGTTTCAGGCACATGCAGACATTCCAACCCAATTGTGTACCGCAAAACATGTATTGAGTTTTTGCGCGAAACCACCGTGGCCAACATCAAGAATCTGTGGCAACGTCTTATGCAGACGCGGACGTGGTGGAATCGGTAGACACAAGAGACTTAAACCATGTTTTGAGTGCCTCGTGGGAAACCTCGAGAGTAGAACTGCTCAAATTCGGGGAAAGCTAACGGCCATATCTGGCCCATGCCAATCCCGAGCCAAGCCGGTTGGGCTGTGTCCTGATCGGAAGGTGTAGAGACTAGACGGGCAGCACCTAAGGCCGGGCGACCGGAGATGGTGAAGGGATAGTCCAGACCACAAACGACGCGATTGCGTCGGCGGCGAAAGCCGTAGCAGGTAAGAAAATCTCTCGATCGTATGATCGTGCGGGTTCGAGTCCCGCCGTCCGCACCAGCAATGAACACTTTAGTTGTCGTGCAATCTGCCAACGCCGTTGGTGAAGCGTCGCTTGTATGAGTGAGTGGAATTGCGAAACACAGTTTTCCAAAATTTCCTAAAATTCTCTCCATATTCGAAATGGAGTTCCGCTGTCGCATTAAGGCGGAAGTAAGTGCGGTGATCTAAGGACGTGGTTCAGTTCATGGCGCTGCAACGGTGTTGCCGCGCGCAATGCCAAGGATCATGCCATGCAAGTCAAAGGTCGAAACCTGCTTGTCCTGCCCCGCTTGAACTCACTCATGGCGAAGGCAGTGCTGATGACTGCGCTGGTCACGCTCTCGGTTCTTGCTGCGATGGTTTCATTTGACTATTCGGCGCAACGCAAGCTTTTGCACTCGGAGCTGGTGTCGCGCGCACAAAATGTGACTGAGCTTCTCGCCATGCAGATGGGCGGTTCCATCAAATTTGCAAACGAGGTTGCCGTTAGAGAGATAACTGAAAGTGTAATTGCCGCAGCCGAACCCGAAGTGCAGGGGGCGATGGTTGTCGATTCAACCGGTTTGCAGATGTTTGGCAGTCCTGAGATGGATGCAGTTGCACCTGAAGCGGCTTCTCTTGCGACTGTTGCGATCAACAACGGTCGGGTTTCTGCATCAGAGGATGGGCTGGTGGTTGCATATCCGGTGAAATTCGGGCCGGAAGCATTGGTCGCGGGGGCGGTTGTTACGGCATGGGATGATGCGCAGGTCATCGCATTTCTTGCGCGCAATCAGATGCTGGCGACGTCCGTTGCTGTGGCCGTCTTCGTTTTTGCTATGGCCCTGATCATTACATACGCTTGGTACGACGTGTCGCGGCCAATAAACGGGCTTACTGAAGCGATGTCCGCAATCGCGCGAAAGGAATATCAGATCGATGTTCCGGGCACAAAGCGCGGTGACGAAATCGGCAACATGGCTCGCCGTTTGGATGGGTTCAGATTGGCACTGGCGAAGGCTACGAAGGGACAACGCGATAGCGCATTCAAAAGTGCGGCATTTGAAGGGTCGACCGCGCCAATGATGATGGTTGATGAAACCAATCATGTCATTTTCGTCAACCCCGCCTGCACGGCGCTCCTGAACAGCCTCTTGCCTGACCTGAATGCGTTGTGGCCTGGAGCCCAGTCAGACGCGTGGATTGGGACCAATCTTGGTGAGATGCAAGATGTTGTCGAACTGCTCGATGCCCTGAGTGATCCTGATAGCCCGTGCAACAACAGCATGGTGCTACGGGTCGGTGAAAGGCACGTGCGCATGAATCTCAACCAGACAAAAGACTACATGGGGCGAACGATTGGTGCTGTCGTTGAATGGTCGGATCAGACGACGGCACAGCGTGACGCAGCCTTGTTGGCGGGAATAGACAGCACACAGATGCGCATAGAGTTCGATAGCGTCGGAAAAAGTTCTGACGTAAATGGAGTTGCCAAAAAGCGCTTGAATTTAGAACCAGGAAATCTTGCGGAAATGACTTTGGGCACTTTGTTTGCTGCGGAGCAACCTGATCCAAAAATTCCAAACGATGTCCTGTTGGCCTTACAGCAAGGGGAAAGGCTGCACGGCAAAATGCATCTCATGTCTATCGGTGGCGAAAGGCTGGTCGTTGACGGTGGTTTTGTCTGCGTTCGCGCCGAAGACACGGCGATCGAGCGCTACATCCTGATAGGAACGGACGTGACCGAGGCGGAGTTGGAAGTACTGGATGCACGGGATCATCAGGTACAGATTGCTCATGATCAGGCTGCTGTTGTGGCGGCCTTGGGGCAGGGCCTGCAAGATTTGTCCGAAGGCAATTTGACGCTCGAGTTGAAAGACCCGTTTCCTGATGAATACGAGAAGCTCCGGCTGGACTTCAACCGGGCACTAAAAAGTCTGCGCAACGCAGTGGTGACTGTGACGCACAATGTGAACTCCATTCGGAGTGAAACAAACGAAATCACCTGCGCGGCAGATGATTTGTCACGTCGCACTGAGCGACAAGCAGCGACGCTCGAAGAAACAGCAGCTGCGTTGGATGAGCTTACATCTTCCGTTCGCTCCGCTGCTGAAGGCGCTGATGCGGCGAGCAAAACCTCTGAAGACGCAAAACGCAATGCCGAGCAAGGTGGAGACATAGCGCGTCAAGCGGTCAGCGCGATGGACGGCATCAAGACGTCGTCTCACGAGATTTCCAAGATCACATCCATGATCGATGACATTGCGTTTCAGACAAATTTGCTGGCTCTCAATGCAGGTGTAGAAGCGGCGCGAGCAGGTGAGGCTGGTCGCGGTTTTGCCGTTGTTGCAACCGAGGTGCGAGCCTTGGCACAACGATCCTCTGACGCGGCCCGGGAAATCAATACGCTCATTTCCACGAGCGCTGAACAAGTTCAGCACGGCGTTGAACTGGTCGATCGGACCGGAAGCGCCCTGTCAGCAATCGTATCTTCTGTTACCGATATTTCTGAACGAATGATCGAAATCGCAACGTCTACACGCCAACAATCCGCGGGCTTGAACGAGATTAACGCAGCCGTGAATGAACTGGATCATGTCACACAACAGAACGCGGCAATGTTTGAAGAAACCACAGCGGCAAGCCATGCATTGACGGGTGAGGCAGATGCACTTGCGGATGCTGTCGCGCAATTCAAGATTGGCTTGGTCCGATTTGAAGATACGCAACCTTCGGACATCGGTTCCGAACTGTCAGATGTAGCGCAGGCGCTGCAAGTGAATGGTTCCCTCGCCCTTAAATCTTCCGATGGTGATTCAGCGGAACCGACGGGATGGGAGGAGTTTTAGCCCTTTGATCAACCGCGGCATGTGCAAATGTACCTGCGAATTGCGTGACGATACCGCCCATGCGCAATGCTGGAACGACAGGATCTGCGGTACTAACGCCCCCCGGTATGAGCAAGCGTTAGACCGCACTGCTGGTCGGCTCTCCAAAGACGCTTCATTCAAAAAAAGAGGCGACGTTACTCACATCTTCGGCGCAAGTTCGCCGGAGGCGCCGCCCTCAAGCGCGGCTGCCGGCGAAACGCTCTTGCCAGGCCTGTCTGTCTTCGTCGCTGATCTTGGTAAAAAGATTTTCGGGCACGACAAAGCTTTGCCCGGCCGACACGCTAGCGAGGGCCTCTGTCGCGCTATCTGGCCATTGTGCCTTTTCGATCCGCAGTGCAGCGTTCATCTTTTGGGCCGCATCCGGGATGAATGGCGCTGACAGAGTTGCATAGAACGCGATCAGGTTCAGGCCAAGACGGATCTGCATGGCAGCTGTCTCTGGGTCCTCTTTGATGGTTGCCCATGGGGCGGCAGCCTGGAGATACTCGTTCCCAGCGACCCAGATGGCGCGAAGCTCTTGCGCTGATTTGCGCACTTCCTTGGCGTCCATCGTCTGTGCATAGCGTGCGAGGCGGGTGTCTAATTCTGCGATCAGCGCCTCCTCACGCTCACCGAATACGCCTCCCTCTGGAACGGTTTCCCCGAACTTGGACCGGCAGAATTTTGTAACGCGGCTTACGAAATTGCCAAGGACGTCTGCGAGATCCTTGTTCACACCTTGCTGGAAAAGCTCCCACGTGAATTCCGAATCCGATGTCTCGGGACAATTGGACAGTAACCACCAGCGCCAATAGTCGGCTGGCAAGATCTCGAGCGCCTGGTCCATGAACACACCCCGCCCCTGGCTGGTCGAGAACTGGCCGCCATCGTAAGTCAGGTAGTTAAATGACTTGAGGTGATCGACCATCTTCCACGGCTCGCCGGAACCAAGGATGGTGGCTGGAAAACTTAGCGTATGGAACGGTACGTTGTCCTTGCCCATGAACTGGGTGTAGCGCACGTCATCTGCGCCTTTGTCCGTTCGCCACCAACGCTCCCAATCCGCGCCATCTTGCGCCTCTGACCATTCTCCGGCGCAGGCGATGTATTCGATGGGTGCATCGAACCAGACGTAGAAGACCTTGTCCTCCATGCCCGGCCAGTCAGCGTCGCCCCGTCGCACAGGGATGCCCCAGTCCAGGTCCCTTGTGATCCCACGGTCCTGGAGGCCGTCACCATCGTGCAACCACTTCTTGGCGATCGACGTGGTCAGCACGGGCCAATCTGTCTTGCTGTCAATCCAGACGTCCAGGTCATCCTTGAGCGCCGATTGGCAGAGGTAGAGATGTTTGGTCTCGCGCACTTCAAGATCGGTTGATCCGGACACGGCACTGCGCGGATTGATCAGATCGGTTGGGTCGAGTTGCTTGGTGCAATTCTCGCATTGGTCACCGCGTGCTTTGTCATAGCCGCAGTTCGGGCACGTGCCTTCGATGTACCGGTCAGGGAGAAAGCGACCATCCGCGTTGGAATAAACCTGCTTCTCTGTGACCTCGCGGATCAAACCTGCGTCAGCCAACCGACCAGCAAAGTGCTGGGTCAAAGTATGGTTCTGCGGCGACGATGATCGCCCGAAATGGTCAAACGAGAGGCGAAAACCCTTTGCAATCTCGGCCTGGATCGTGTGCATCTCTGCGCAGTATTCAGCCACCGGCTTGCCCGCCTTGGCCGCTGCAAGCTCAGCGGGCGTTCCGTGCTCATCGGTTGCACACAGAAACAAGACCTCGTTGCCCCGCGCACGCTGGTAGCGCGCATAAAGGTCGGCGGGCAGTTGGCTGCCCACCAGGTTGCCGAGGTGCTTGATCCCGTTGATGTAGGGAATGGCGGACGTGATCAGATGACGCTGCATGATAGGCCTTTGCATGGTTGCGGCCCATTTAGCAGTGAGATGCCCGGTGGAAAAGACCTGTTACTTGCGGTCTCGGCTCCGGCCCGTCAAACGACCGATCAGGAAGGATGTGCGTGGGGCATAGATGTACCGCGTACGCTCGGTGGGGGTTGCCCGGGAACGCATCCGCGCCAGACCAAATATGATCAGAACGCCGTGCCCCACGGCGATCATCGCAAAGAGCGCAGGTGGGCCGAATAGGTCGATCAGTGCTGAGGCGGTCAATGGAGCTGCGATGGCGCCGAGAGCGTAATAGAACATCAGCGCGGCAGACAGTTCCACCCGTTCTGACGCGTCTGCAAAGTCATGGGCATGTGCTGCCGCAACAGAGTAGATGGGAAATGTGGTCAGCCCGAATAATCCGGCGGTCAACATCACACCTGTCGTATCAAGATTGGTTGCAAGGGCGGTGATGGCACAGCTTCCCATGGCGGCTGCTGAAAGCCAGATCAACACCCACCGGCGGTCGTATTTGTCCGCGAGCCAACCAACGGGATATTGGGCGAGCGCACCGCCCAATACGAATGCAGCCATGAACCAAGCAATTTGCTGTGCCGTTAATCCCACTTCTTGACCATAGATCGGGCCGACCATGCGGAAGGATGCGCTGGACAATGCGGCCACAACCACACCTGCGGCGGCCAAGGGAGAGCGTTCGACAGCCAGTCTGGGGCGCAGGCGGGGTGCGCTGGGCGTTTCGGGTTGCTTCACCTTGGTCAGCGTCAAAGGGAGCAGGGCGGCACAGCATACAATGGCCAGCAAGTTGTAGCTGACATAGCTGGCTGGTTCGAGCACCCCGATCACGAGTTGGGCTGCCAGGGACGCGCCCATATCCATCAACCGGTACACGCCCATGGTCCGGCCACGTGTGGCATTCGTGACCTTGGCCTGCAACCACGCTTCGATCACGGTGTAGCAACCGGCGACGCACATACCGGATGCGATACGCATGATGGCCCAGGCCATTGGGTCCACGATCATCATATGAGCGATCAATCCGATGGCTCCTGCCGCAGTAAACGCAGCAAATGCGCGGCTGTGCCCGACGCTGCCCATCAGGCGTGGCGCCCACCAGCACCCGATGAAGAACCCCAGAAAGTGGGCGGACCCCAGCAGACCGATCTCTTGCCGTGTGAAGTCGAGCGCAATACCGGATAGTGCATCCAGCGGACCCAGCGCGCCTGAACTGAGTTGCAGTAAAATGACCGACAGAAACAGGGCCGCGAAGGAGATGAGCATGCGCATAGCTCGCTCCTTGTGGCGCGAGTCGGGTGGCTTGCCTAGCGGGTATTCGACGGGCCTGCGTCGTTTTTCAGCCAGCCGCAGTAATTTCGGCAGCGATGTCGATGCCGACGGTATTGTCCACCAGATTGGCATAGCCGGTCGCGCCGAATTCGCGCCGATCGATACGACCTTTCAGCATGACGGTTAGAGTGCTAAAGTCCTCGGCTGAACTGCCGCGAGGGCGAAACAGTCCCGCATCAAAGCGAATGCGGCGGGTGACACCGCGCAAGGTCAGGTCACCTTCGAGCATGGCGCCGTTGGAGAGGCGCCCACCGGGCCCCAACTTTACACCTGTTGATCGGAAGCGAGCGGTGGGATGGTTTTGCGCGTCAAGAACCGAAGGTGATTTCAGCGCCTCCGTCGCAAAGATCAGACCGGTGCGCGCACGACGCACATCGGCGCTGACAAGGGCTGTGGACTTGTCCAGGTTGTTTGGATCGACGGTCAAATCAGCCTGACTGACAGGCACTGTTCCTTTGACCGGCGCACCGTTCAGCATGAATGTGTAGGTAATTGTCGCGCCGCCGGAACCCAGACGATATGGGGTTGGGGCGGCCCATACGGTGCGCGGTGCGAGCGTGGCCAGGGCACAAAGCAGCAAGTGGCGGCGGTGCATGATGATGTCCTCTGCGGGTTGTTCTGCAAAGGTAACACTCCAATGTCGGATTTAGTCGTCGGTCACGCAGCCTTGATTGATCCGGAGATGCGGGGAAGGGCGTGATCTGGATGACGTGTGATCTCCCACGTCTGTTCAGGTGCCGCGCGTGCACGCAGCCGTGTCAGGTGCCAACGGCCTTGGCTGCCTTGGTGATCGGGGGCCAGATGCCAACGGCTTTCGACCCCCTGTGCACCGCCCATTCCAGGCGTCAGTAAAAGCCCGAGTGGCGCATTGCCTTTGCCGGCCCCTCCGTTTTTGGCCGCCAGATGCATGCGGCGGACGGGTGTCAGGCCTGGCAGGCCAGGCATATCCGCGATGGCAAGGGGCACAGCGCTGCTGCGCAACACCTCTTCCATACTCCACAACACATCGTCAGCCCGCTTTGCATGAACCATGATCAGTCGTGCCGGATCGATTGATGGCATCATCCCACAAGGGTTCAGGTGCTCTGTACTCCAATCCGGTGTGATCCAGATCACTGGTCCTTTGGTTTGTGCCATCAGCCACATGGCAAGCCGGTGGCGGGCAGGGCCGCAAGCCTCGTGTACCCGACCCATTGCCAGCCCATGCCCAAGCCCGTGCTGCATCCCTTCGGACAGCAGGGGCAGGCAAGCGCGTGCGCGTGATTGTGTGTGGTGGGCAAGTGACGTGGGCAATGGCATATCTATACGGTAGCGTGTTCTTGATATGTTCTCAATTATGATTTGCACAAAACCCAGAGTTTTTTGGCTTGTCCCCAAGGGTGTGGTCGCTAGGGTCGCCCAGACGCAACAGGAGGGCCTGACATGGAACGACGTAAGCTGGGACGTACGGGGATCGATGTGTCGGCCTTGTGTCTGGGGTCAATGACCTGGGGCACGCAGAACACGACCGAGGAAGGCCACGCCCAGATCGACCGTGCGCTTGAGGCGGGCATCGACTTTGTCGACACGGCCGAGATGTACCCGGTGAACCCGATCGCCAAGGAAACCATTGGTCGCACGGAACAGATCATTGGCAAGTGGTTTGAACGGGGCGGTGCGCGTGATCGGATGATCCTTGCCTCCAAACATTCGGGGGCGGGCATGCGCCATGTTCGGGACGGTGCCGACATTTCCGGCGCAACCATTCCGGATGCAGTTGAAGGTTCGCTGAAGCGGCTGCAGACAGACTACATCGATCTCTATCAATTCCACTGGCCCAACCGCGGCAGCTACATGTTCCGACAAAACTGGGCCTACGACCCGTCGGGCCATGATGTCGCTGCCGTACGTCAGAATATGGAGGACTGTCTCGGCGCATTGCAGCTTGAAGTAGACCGCGGAACGATCCGCGCCTTTGGCCTGTCCAATGAAAGCGCTTGGGGCACAGCGCAGTGGCTGGCTGCGTCCGAACGTACGGGTGGGCCGCGCGTCGCCTCGGTTCAGAATGAATACTCGTTGATGTGCAGATTTTACGATACGGACATGTCCGAGTTGAGCCTGAACGAAGATGTGGGGCTTTTGTCCTTTTCACCTCTGGCGACGGGGCTTTTGACTGGAAAGTACCAGGGCGGTGCCGTGCCGGATGGCTCACGACTGACGCTGAGTCCTGATCTCGGCGGGCGCAAGACCGAGCGGGCTTTCGAAGCTGTCGATGCTTACATGGGAGTCGCGCAGAAACATGGTCTTGATCCAAGCCAGATGGCCTTAGCTTGGTGTATGACGCGCCCCTTCATGTGCTCGGTCATCTTCGGAGCCACAACGATGGACCAGCTGGAGGTCGCTATCGGTGCGGCTGACGTGCAGTTGAGCGACGAGGTGTTTGCCGATCTTGATACTGCGCATCGGGCGCATCCGATGCCGTATTGATCCGAAAGCGCTGACGCATTCGATCCTCGGTAACCCCCACCCTGGCCCTCCCCTCGGGGGAGGGAAGCATGGTTGCAGGCCGACCCAGTTGAAGGTGGCGAAAAGGCCAGTTTAAAACTGTGGATCAAATTGATGGGCGGCTCGTGTTGCGCGAGGACTTTCCCCGTATCTTTCCGAATGCGCCCGGGCGAGGCTGGATTGTGATCCGAACCCTGTTGCCAAGGCGATGCTGTGCAGTGGCGTTTTCGTATGTTTGATCAGTCTATGCGCTTCGGCCAGTCGAAGGGTCAGGTAGTGAGTTTTTGGCGTGATCCCAAGCACTTGCTGGAAGTGAAGTTGCAGGCTGCGGGTGCTTAGCCCAAGATTCTTTGCAATGGTCGGGATCGGAATAGGGGCGTCCAGCGCATCTTCCATAATGGCATGCGCCTTGTGTGTCAGTGCACTATGTCGGCGTGCGTCCGGGTGCCGGATCTGCGGGTCCGTGGATGCTGGGGCGCGTGTATGGATGAAGCCAGCGGCGACGCGCGCGGACAATGATTTGCCGTGTTGGACCTCGATCAGTTGTAGCATCATGTCGAGGGTCGGTGCTGCGCCGCTGCTGGTCCATCGTTTGCCGGACGTCACGAACCTCGCGTTTTGTAGCGTGATGTCGGGGAAGGTGGCAGAGAACTCGGACAAATCCTCCCAATGTGTGGTGGCGGCGTGCCCATCCAACAGGCCAGCCTTCGCGGCCAGCCAAGCGCCGCCATCGATGGTCATAAGTACAGTGTTAGGTGCAGTGAGGCGTCGGATACTCGACAACAGCACCGGGGTGGCTTGCGGGATCACGTTGAACCCGGCCACGAGGATCAGAAGATCGCAGGAGACAACGCGTTGCAGCGGGGCAGCAGGCACAGACAGGCCGCTGGTCAGCTGAACGTCTTCGTTGGTTGGTGTGGCGAAACTCCAATCGTAGAGCTTTCGTTCGGATTGTCGGTTGGCGGCGCGCAGGGGGTCCACGGCTGCTGCAAGCGAAAGGGTGTTCGTATTATGCAGAGCGAGGATTGCGGTTTTTGTCATATCAATTCGCTTTTTGACAAGTCATGATAGCAATGGATGGCAGAGTGCCTCGGAATGCAAGGAGGGACACATGCCGCTGACCATGAATCGTGAGGTTTTCATCACCTGTGCCGTAACCGGATCTGGCGGCACGCAGGATCGCAGCCCTCATGTACCGCGCAGTCCGGAAGAGATTGCGAACAGTGCGATCGCGGCGGCCAAGGCCGGTGCGGCCATCGTGCATTGCCATGTGCGCGATCCCGAGACAGGAGTGCCTAGCCGTAAACTTGAGTATTATCGCGAGGTTACGGATCGTATCCGAGATGCGGATGTGGATGTTGTCCTCAACCTAACGGCCGGAATGGGCGGAGATATGGTGTTTGGGGATACCGAGGCCCCGTTGCCGCTGAAAGATGACGGAACCGACATGATAGGCGCGTCCGAACGGGTGGCCCATGTGGCGGAATGCCTGCCGGAGATTTGCACTCTGGATTGCGGCACCATGAACTTTGCCGAGGCGGATTATGTGATGACAAACACGCCCGGCATGCTGACGGCCATGGGGCGGATGATGACCGAACTGGGTGTGAAGCCCGAGATCGAAGCCTTTGACACCGGGCATTTATGGTATGCAAAACAACTTGTTAAGGATGGTGTTCTGGACGCGCCCGCGCTGGTTCAACTGTGCATGGGCGTGCCCTGGGGTGCGCCGGATGACCTGAATACATTCATGGCGATGGTCAACAACGTGCCGGAGGATTGGACGTTCTCGGCCTTTTCATTGGGGCGCAACCAGATGGCCTATGTCGCGGCGGCGGTGCTGGCGGGCGGCAATGTGCGGGTCGGTCTTGAGGACAATCTGTGGCTAGGAAAGGGCGAACTGGCACAGAACTGGCAATTGGTGGAACGGGCGGGCACCATTGTAGAAAACATGGGCGCGCGGGTCATTGGACCAGCCGAAGTGCGTGAGAAACTGGGGCTGACAAAACGGGCGCCGAAAGCGTAATGACAGGGTGTCACCCTCCGTGCACCAGGCGTGCACCCCCCATACACCCCCATCGGGCGCCTTGGCTCCTGATCGTTAACCTTTGCGCAATAGGATGGCTGGCTGCTTGCGCGCCTGCACCTACGGATGCCCCTCAATTGCTGCGTAACCCGACCGTACCAATCGGGGCCATCAGCCGGTTTGAAGAGGCGCGGTTTGATGGACAGTGGCAGGTCGAACGGGCGGGCGCTGGCGAGTGGGCACTGGCAGGGTTCGAAATTGCCGATGGTTTATGGCGGGAGCGGAGCGAGACCGGGGCACCACGCAACGGACAAGTGACGCCACTTGGGCGTGGTGTTTTGGAGATCACCTATGATGACAGATCCAAGCGCGATCTGTGGGTCGTATGGATCGACCCTGATCACAACACGGCGGCTTTGGGGGACCCGGACGGACGGTTCGGCTTTGTGGTGACGCGCGTTGGAAAACGGCGTGCAGATCAGATCCGCGCTGCGGAGCAAGTCTTGGACTTTAACGGGTATCGCGTGGCCGATTGGCGTGATGGCAAGCCAGGTATTTGAAATGGATATGGTGGGTTCCCGAGGAATCGAACCTCTCGCGGAGACCACTCCAACGTTTTACCGCCACGGATTTACAGTCCGCCATGGAGAAGGGAACCCAAGTGGTCGCGATGGTTCTGAGGAATTCAGACGTCACGACATGGCAAAGAGGCCCAATGGAGCCTCAGAAAAGTTCAATAATAGAACCAGATATGCCGTGTCAGTTTGGTCATGTTTGATGGGTTAGTCCGCCAAGGAAAAAGAAGCAAGGAAAAGAATGAGAAAAGTTGCAGCGATCATCGGCGGTGGTGTGATTGGCGGCGGCTGGGCCGCGCGGTTTCTGCTGAATGGTTGGGATGTGCGGGTGTTTGACCCGGATCCCGAGGCAGACGTGAAACTGGCACCGGTGCTGGCGCAAGCGCGGCGGGCGTTGCCGAGCCTGACGGATGTGGCCTTGCCCCCCGAGGGGCGGCTGACCCTTCACGACGATCTGGCTGAAGCCGTGTCAGGGGTGACATGGATACAGGAAAGCGTGCCAGAGCGACTGGACATCAAACACAAGGTAATGGCCGACCTGCAAGCGGTGTGCCCTGCGGACGCTATCATCGGATCGTCCACGTCTGGTTTCAAACCGAGCGAGTTGCAGGAGGGCGCGGCGCGGCCTGAGCAGATCATGGTCTGCCATCCGTTCAATCCCGTCTACCTGATGCCGCTGATCGAGGTAGTGCCGTCATCTGCAACTGATCCTGCACTGGTGGATAAAGCCGAGGGCATTCTGCGGTCCCTTGGGCATTTCCCGTTGCGGGTCCGCAAGGAGATCGACGCCCATATTGCGGATCGGTTCCTTGAGGCCGTCTGGCGCGAGGCACTGTGGTTGGTCAAGGATGGTGTTGCCACGACCGAGGAGATCGATGAGGCGATCCGCATGGGCTTTGGCATCCGCTGGGCGCAGATGGGGCTGTTTGACACCTACCGCACGGCTGGCGGCGATGCTGGGATGCGTCATTTCATGGCCCAATTTGGTCCGGCCCTGAAATGGCCATGGACCAAGTTGATGGATGTGCCGGAGTTCACAGACGAGTTGGTGGATTTGATTGCCGGTCAGTCGGACGCGCAATCCGGGCACATGACGATTGCCGAGATGTTGAAAGCGCGGGACGACAATCTGGTGGGCATGATGCGCGCGTTGAAGGCCAATGACTGGGGCGCGGGTGCGGTGATGAATGCCCACGAGTCGCAGTTGCGTGCCGGGACCGTTCTGGCGGCGCATGTGGACGATCTGGAGGATGTCTCTGCGCCGATCCTGACGGTGCGTCGGGCCGTGCCGCTGGACTGGACGGATTACAATGGTCACATGAACGAGGCCCGGTATTTGCAGGCCTTTGGCGATGCGACGGACCGTTTCATGGAAATGATTGGCTGTGACGCGGAATACATCGCGACGGGGGGCAGCTATTTCACGGCCGAGACCCATATCCGCCACGTGGACGAGGTGCATGCCGGTACCGTGATCGAGGTGCGCACACAGGTTTTGGCCGGGGCGGGCAAGAAGCTGCACCTGTTCCATGAGATGTATGAGGACGAGCGGCTTTTGGCGACAGGGGAGCATTTCTTGTTACATGTCAGCCTTGAGACGCGCCGTCCCTCGGAACCTGCTGCCGCGATCGTTGCAGCATTGGAACGGGTATCGGCGGCGCATGCGGATTTGCCTACGCCCGAGGGTGTCGGCCGGGCCGTCGGGCAGCGCCCATGAGCCGGGTTTTGATCACCGCCGGCGTGTCGGGGATCGGTCGTGCAATGGGCGAGGCTTTTGACGCTGCCGGGTTCGAGGTTTGGGTGACAGATGTGGATGCGGCTGCGTTGAAGGCTTTGCCTGTGCATTGGTCTTCGCACCTTTGCGATGCCTCGGACGAGGATGGGGTAGCGGGTGTGATGTCCCAGGCCGGGACGTTGGATGCGCTCTGTGCAAATGCCGGGATTGCCGGACCAACGGCGCGGGTAGAGGATGTGGCCTTGGGCGATTGGCGGTCTTGTGTGTCGGTCAATCTGGAAGGTGCCTTCCTGGCCGTGAAACATAGTCTACCGGCTATGAAGGCGGCAGGTCGAGGTTCTGTCGTGTTCACATCCTCGACCGCCGGGATACATGGCTACCCCAATCGTGCGCCCTATGCGGCGGCGAAGTGGGCCGTCATCGGATTGATGAAGACAGTCGCGATGGAGGCGGGGCCGTTTGGCGTACGCGCCAATGCGATTTGTCCGGGTGCAGTTGAAGTGTCGCGGATGGAGGGTGTCTTGGCGCGTGAGACGGCTGCCAAAGGGATGACCGCGATCAGGTTTATGATGGCTATGCCGCCGGAACGTCGATGCGCAGTTTTGTCGATGCGTCGGATATCGCGGATATGGCGGTTTTCCTGGGCTCGGACGCGGCGCGGCGCGTTTCGGGGCAGGTGATTGCGGTTGACGGTCATACGGAGAACCCGGACCCGAAGCTGTAGGCCGTCGGGCGGCTCTGTTTGCTTTTGGCAAAGGCGCCCGCCCGCCGATCCTTGCGTCGCTTCAGGTGATCAGATGGCGCAGACCATCCAAGTGGGTCGGAATATCTCGGGCGGTAAACGATGCCTGTCGTATCAGCGTATCGAAATGCAAAGAGAGCGTTTCGATCCTTTCCCGGTCACGGAAGGCCATGTAGTGGCCTCCGGTATAGATCACAGCCAAGAGCGGGCCGAAGATGGTGATTGGAGCCGAGTAGAGTTTGCGCTGATCAAAGAGGTAGATACGGAGCCTTGGATAGAGTTGGGTGCTCAGGTCATGCAGCTGGTCAAGTTGGCCGTGTCGTGTGCTGCCCGGTAGGTCCGCGTAATAGCCGGTTCCCGCGGCGAAGCTGTGCAGTTCAAAGAGAGGCAGCGCGATTTCGTAGTCTGATTGTGCTGCGCGCATCCAGTTCAGCCGGTCGCGGGACGCATTAATGGCTTGCGTGGTGGTCCGCCCGAGGTGGGGGCGGTATTCCCATTCCAGCATGTCCTGCGTCTTGAGCATGTCGGGCAGACCTGCGGGGACGTGCCGGATCTTGTAGCCTGCCGCTTCCTGATGCCACGAGAAGATACGCTCGTCGATCAGGGCGCGCGGGGCTTCGGTCAGTGTGAGTGCGGCGGCTGTTAGTGCGGCCGCGCTCTCGGGGCGATCGGACAGGCCGAGCAGCCAATCGGCAGAGACACCAAGGGCCTGGGCGCAGGCCCCGACCACTTGTGCGCCGGGCAGCCGCGCCCCTTCATCGCCGAGGGCTTGGCTGATGGTGGATCGGTCGGTGCCGATATGGCGAGCCAGCGCGCTTTGAGACATGTTTTGGTCCTGCATGGCACGGGCCAGGCGGTTGCGGAACTGGGATGCTCGGAGGCGTTTGTCGAGAATTTCAGACATATGATGATAAATATCTGCATCTGGCGGAATTGTTAACTCAATTCGGAATTCGCCGCTGTACGGGATCGCGGTAGCGTTTGGGCATCCCTTCCCGGAGCTCTTGCCAATGCCTTCACGCCGGTCGTCCCGACGCTTGCCCTTTGATCGTCCCATGCAGGTCGAGTGGATCACCTTGGCGCTGTGGCTGGTGTGCATGGCGCTGTGGGGGTTGGCATTGATGGTCTTACCAGTGGGATGGGCGTGGTGCGTGCTGGTGTTTGCCCTTGTCCTGCATGCTTCCCTGACCCACGAGGTGCTGCATGGCCATCCGTTTCCGTCCCGGTGGGCCAGCGAGGCCCTCGTAGTTGTCAATCCGGGGCTCTTAATTCCGTACCTGCGGTTTCGCGATACGCATCTGGCGCACCATCAGGATGCGAACCTGACTGATCCCTATGATGATCCCGAGACGAACTATGTTGATCCAGTGGTGTGGCGGCGGATGCCACGCCTGTTGCGGGGTGTACTGGCGCTGAACAACACGCTCGCGGGTCGGATGCTGTTGGGGCCAATCGTGGCGCAGGTCAGTTTCATGCGCGAGGATTGGCGGGCGATCCGGGCCGGTGATGCACAGGTGTTGCGTGGGTGGTTGGTGCATCTGCCAGGTGTTTTCGCGGTCCTGTGTGTCGTTTGGTCAAGTCCCATGCCCATCTGGCTCTACCTGACGGCCTGTTACGCGGCGGTGTCCGTATTGAAAATCCGGACGTTTCTCGAGCATCAGGCGCATGAGCGTGCCCGGGGCCGCACGGTGATTGTGGAAGATCACGGGCTGCTGGCTTTTCTTTTTCTGAACAACAACTTCCACGTCGTCCACCACATGCATCCGCGCGTTCCATGGTACCGGTTGCCCGCGCTCTACCGGGCCAATCGCGACCGATACCTAACCTGCAACGAGGGGTATCGCTATGCCTCGTACCGGGACGTGTTTGTCCGATACTTCCTGCGTGCCAAGGATCCGGTGCCGCATCCGCTCTGGTCCTCGGACCGCTGAGCCGCCATAGAAGGCCATGGCCCTTTGGATTCCCATTTCAGTCGCTGCGGCGATGTTTCAGACGCTGCGGTTCATGCTGCAGCGGCAACTGTCCCTTGGCACGCTGAGCGCGGCGGGTGCGACGCTTGCGCGTTTTCTGTATTCCGCACCGCTGATTGCTGTTTTGATTGTGCTCTATATGCGCAGCACTGGCGCCCTCTGGCCCGCGTTTGGACCACAATTCTGGATGTTCGCAGCCATTGGGGGGCTCGCGCAAATTCTTGCGACGGTGGCCACGGTCAGCCTGTTCAAGGCACGCAACTTCGCGGTCGGCATCACGTTCAAGAAGACCGAGGTTATCCAAGCCGTCCTGGTGGGCTGGATCGTGTTGGGTGATGCGGTCAGCTGGCTGGGCTTTGCCGCCATTGGCCTGGGTCTTGTGGGAGTGCTGCTGCTGTCAGCCCCGCCCGAACCCGTGCGGTGGGACTGGCGCGACATGGCAAACCGGGCCACTGGGCTCGGGCTGGCGGCCGGATTGCTGTTTGCCGTGTCCGGTGTCAGCTACCGTGGCGCGTCGCTCAGCCTTGGGCTTGATGATCCAATTGCCCGGGCGGGGCTGACGCTCGCTGCCGTGACGGCGATGCAGACCATTGCCATGGTTCTTTGGCTGCGGTGGCGTGATCCGGGTCAGGTCAGGGCGGTGTGGTCCGCGCGCAAGATTGCGGTGTGGGTCGGTTTGATGTCGATGGCCGGATCGTTCTGCTGGTTCTTTGCCTTCACGCTACAAAGCGCGGCTTACGTCAAGGCGGTTGGGCAGATCGAACTTGTCATGAGTGCGCTGGTCAGCGTTCTGCTCTTTCGCGAGGCCATCACCTCGCGGGAATGGATTGGCATGGCCGTTCTGCTGGGGTCAATCCTGTTGCTGGTGCTTGCGATCTAGTCCGTCATGGGATGGCCGCGCAGGCGGAGGAACAGGCTCTCTTCATCATTGTTCTTGAAATATGGCACGCTTGGTGGCGGGGCCGGGTCAGTCACACGCGCCGCGATTTCGGCCAACACCACTTCGGTGATGAAGGGCATGTCAAAGCCACGCACGTCGTCGAGCGCGATCCACTGCAGATGCGACAGCTCGTCCGAGGCACGGCTGAAATCGTCGAGGTCGGAGGCAATGTCCTGGGCGTCGATCAGGAAGAACCGGGCATCAAAGCGGCGCGGGCGGCCGGGTGGGGTCAGCGCGCGAAAGACGAATTGCAGCGGGGCGGCGTGCGGCCGGTAGCCTGCAGATGCAAACTGTGTCCAATCGGGGGGTGCATCCGGCCAGTTGCCGGGTTGCCCAAGGATTTGCCCGGTTTCTTCAAATAGTTCGCGTATCGCCGCAGCGGCGAGGGCTGGCCCGAGATGGGGTTCCCCATCTTCTGCGAGCCGTGTGTCGTTGGGCGACAAGAGCGTTGATGCGAGCGGGATGGCGTGGTCACCTACGTCGACCGCGCCGCCCGGAAAGACGAATTTGTTCGGCATGAAGGCAGCATTGGCACCACGCTGCCCCATGAGGATACGTGGCTTTGTCATCCTGTCGCGCAGCACGATGACCGTGGATGCATTCCGAATTTGGGTCTTGTCGATTGCGGTCATGTCACCCCTTTGGCCGATGTCGGTGCCAGGGTGCAGGTGCTACCCGGCGCGGCCGAAGCCGCCCATCGACCGCGCCCACTGGAACCCGACGATGGCCCCCTTGAGCCTTGGCAGAAGGTAGAGGGACAAGCCCACGCAGCCAACTGCAAAAATCGTAAACAGCACCAGTGGCTCGGGTCGCCAATGGACAAACACCACGTGCAGGAGGGGAGCCATCAGGTGCCCGACCAGCAGGATCGTCAGATATGCAGGGCCATCGTCAGCCCGTGCGTGGGTGTAGTCGAGCTTGCAAACAGGGCAGGTGTCGGCGAGCTTGAGGTAGCCTTTCAACAGCCTTCCGTTGCCACAACGGGGGCACTTGCGTTGCCAACCACGCATCAACGCCGGCCGCAGGGGCCGTTGGACTTCGGTCGGGATCGTTGTTTGCTCGGTTTGCATGGCGTCCGCCTTTTTGGAGGTTCCCAGAACATGGGGGCGCGGGCGGCAAAACGGAATGCCGCAATCTGTCCTTGCGTCCCGATGTCGCGTTCTGAGCCGGTTGCGACTCAGCACGTGCAAATTTTTTTCGACGGAACGTAGAGCAGCCACCGTTTGAGGTTGCATAGGGCGGCGGGATCGACCGGCCGGACCTGAGGCAAAAACGGAGTACACATAATGCAACGCAGCACATTCATCGCAGCTATCGCTGCAGCGGCGGTTGGGCTTACCACCTTGTCGGCCATGGCGCGTGATCGTGGTCCTGACTTTTCCGCTTTGGACGCTGATGGCAGTGGCGAAGTGACCCTGGAAGAGATGCAGGCAATTGGCCAGGCGCGCTTTGCAGAAGCTGATACTGACGACGACGGATTCCTGACCGTGTCCGAGCTGGAAGCAAGCGCCAGTGAGCGCGCAAAATCTCGGGCAGAGCGTATCATGTCCCGCATGGACGCGAATGAGGACGGCAAGCTGTCGCCTGAGGAAATGCAGAACAATCGCCGCGACCCGGCCCGCATGTTCGAGCGTCTTGATGCCGACAACAGCGGCGGGATTTCGCAGGAAGAGTTTGAGCAGGCCCGCGCGGAGATGCGCAAGCGTGGCCCCAAGTCACGCGACAATAACTAAGGGCGCAGGCCTCGCCCCTTGTTCAGAGGGGCGGGGCCGGGCAGGTTGCCGGAGTTATGACGATGCCGCTTGACGCACGCCCGGACGAGGATGATGCCGCATTGCTTGCCCGCTATGCGCGCGGTGATGCTGGTGCGGCCCGTGCCTTGACCGTTCGGTTGGCACCGCGCGCGCATGCGCAGGCCTTTCGCATGTTGGGCGACAGGTCAGAGGCGGAAGATGTCGTGCAGGAGGCCATGTTGCGGTTGTGGCGCATTGCGCCGGAGTGGCGAACCGGCGAAGCGCACGTGTCGACCTGGCTGTACCGGGTCGTGTCGAACCTGTGCACGGATCGATTTCGAAAACACGGTCGGGGCGGCGTCGCACTGGACGATGTGGCAGAACCGGAAGATCCTGCACCGGGAGCGGAAGCAAGGTTGCAGGAGCAGGCGCGCCACGCCGCGCTGCGCGCTGCCATTGCGGCGCTGCCAGAACGCCAGCGTCTGGCCCTGACACTGCGCCATTTTGAAGGGGCGTCAAACCCCGAGATTGCGGAGCAGTTGGGCATCAGCGTAGAGGCTGTGGAAAGCCTGACCGCACGGGCAAAGCGCGCCCTTGCAGCAGCTTTGAAAGGGCGGGTGGCCGCCCTTGGATATGAAGGATGATGGATATGACAGTCGCGCCAGAAAAGCCTGATCCCGACGGGATCGACCAGATGCTGGACGAGCTTGCGGCCTTGCCTGTGCCTGATCCCTCCGGTGATCTGGTGGCCCGGGTGCTGACCGACGCCGAGGCACATTTGCCCGCCCCCGGTGGGCGCGTGCTGGCCGCCCCCTGGTGGCAGCAGATTGTCCGCGGCATTGGGGGGTGGGGCGCCGTCAGCGGGTTGGTGGCTGCAACCGCGACCGGCTTTGTCATTGGCCTTGGCGCGGTTGGCGACACGGGTGTCGATGCACTTTGGACCCTTGGCTATGATGAGGCATATTATGACACCGACCTGGGCCTTGATGCCTTTGGCTGGGCATTAGAGGAGGGCTGAGCATGGCAGAGACACAAATCGAACGCCGCTGCCCGGTCTGGGTGAAAATCCTGTTGGGCCTTTCCCTTGCGATCAATCTGGGCATCGCGGGCCTTGTCGGCGGTGTGTTCCTGAGCGGCGGACCGTTGGGCGGCAAAGGGCCGGGCATGGGCTATGCGATGCCTTACATTCTGTCCTTGCCCAAGGAAGACCGGCGCGCTGTTTTCGGTGCCATACGTGGCGACAGGGACCTGCCCGGTCGTGGTGCCCGTCGTGCCGCCTATGGTGAGATGGTCGCGCTGCTCCGGGCGGACAGTTTTGATCGGGCGGCTGTTGCATCGATACTTGAGCGGCAGGCGCGTGGTGTTGAACAGGTTCAGAAGGTTGCGCAAGACGAATGGCTGGACAGGGTCGGTGCCATGTCCGACGACGACCGCCGTGCCTATGCTGACAGTGTTGAGGAAATGGTTGCGAAAGGTGGCAAGCGCAAACCGCGCAAGAGCGATTGAGAAACGTTGCACCTAGCCGATATTCGGAGCCCGTTTGCAGTCCGATCTTGGGCAAGATGGTGGGTATTTCTCGGTCGCGCGGCTGTGACGCAAAATATACTCTGCGCCTCCCGCACCGAATTGGTAACATCCAGAGGACGGGCATGACCCGCGCGGGTCTTGGGGTGAAGATTCAAAAATGGATGAAGACGGATATTTCGGTGAGGCAGTGGCGGAAAGCTATGATCGGGATCACGGCGGTGACGATCCGGCACTTATTGAACGGACCGTTAGTTGCCTCAAGGATCTGGCGGGCGCGGGTAGCGTGCTTGAATTTGCGGTTGGAACGGGACGCATCGCTTTGCCTTTGCGAGCGTCAGGCGTGGACGTGAAGGGTATCGAATTGTCCAAAGCGATGGTGGCCGAGCTTCGCAAAAAGGAAACCGGCCCGCCGATGGATGCCGCGATTGGGGATATGACATCTGCGCAGGTGCCGGGGCAGTTTTCGCTCGTGTTCCTCGTGTTCAACACGATTGACAACCTTGTCACGCAAGAGGCCCAGATCGCCTGTTTCAAAAACGCGGCACGGCATTTGGGCAAAGGTGGGCGGTTCCTGATTGAAACCCGCGTGCCACCCCTGCAGCGCATTCCATTTGGTGAGACCAAGATGGCCTTTGCCTGCAGCAGTGATCATTTCGGTGTGGACGACTACGATTTGGTTACACAGCGTTACTCCTCCAATCATGTCTGGATGAACGGCGACCAGCATCAGCACTTGTCGATCCGGTTTCGCTATGTCTGGCCGTCCGAATTGGACCTGATGGCGCAATTGGCCGGGTTGGAGCTGGAATATCGGTGGGCCGATTGGGAGCGGGCGCCCTTCACGAATCTGAGCGAAAGCCACATCTCGGTTTGGAGAAAACTCGGGGAATGATTGTCAAATCCCGATAGGGCTGTGTCGGCGCCCAAGCTAGCCGCCGATCCGGATCATCACCCAGGTCAGAAGACCAAGAACCAGCAAGGCAATCATGGCGATCCTGCCCGACATGGCAGCGTCGGATGGCTTTTTCTTCACCGATTCGGGCGGGGCTGAGTAGGGTTTGGCGCTGTCCGCCTCGACCGTTTCGGTCGCGCGCCAATCCGTCCGTACCTCGCCATACGTGCCGATCAGCGTCAGCGTGGGGGCAGGCTTCAACACCATTGCCTGATCCTCGAACGCAAGTGAAAACACGATCAACACCCAGCCGCCCAGCTTGTCGAGTTTTGCCCGGTCGGGGTTCAACTGCCCCATAGGCACGGCGTTACCCTCAGCCAGATAACCAACAAGACCAATCCCTTCGAGGTCGGAGACAGGGAACACTTCGACATGCTGGGCGTCAACCGACGCACCAAGTGCCGCATCAATCGCCTCCGGATCGTCCTTGAGTGCCCGCGCCTCCTCCTCCGTCATGGACAGCGCAAAGACGCGGATCCCCCCACGTTCATTGGGCGGAACGCGCATCTCTGCGCTCATGCGGCACCCTGAACAGTGCGCAGGTTGCGGGCCAGAAGGTCCATGGCGGCCATGCGCACCGCGACACCCATTTCTACCTGATCCTGAATAACTGACCGGTTGATGTCGTCGGCCAGCGTCCCGTCAATCTCGACCCCGCGGTTCATTGGGCCGGGATGCATGACGATAGCGTCGGGGTTGGCATGTTTCAGCGTTTCCGCATCAAGGCCGAAGCGATGATAGTATTCCCGCTCGGACGGAATGAACCCACCATCCATGCGTTCGCGTTGCAGGCGCAGCATCATGACCACATCCACATCTTCCAGCCCTTTGGCCATGTCGTCATAGACCTCGACCCCAAACTCGGCGATGCCTGCGGGCATCAGCGTGGGTGGGCCGATCAGGCGAATGCGGTTTTCCATCTTGCCCAGCAGCATGATGTTCGACCGGGCAACGCGGCTGTGGGCAATGTCACCACAGATCGCGATGTTCAGCCGGTGCAGCCGTCCCTTGGCCCGGCGGATTGTCAGCGCGTCGAGCAGCGCCTGGGTCGGGTGTTCGTGCCGCCCGTCGCCCGCGTTCAAAACTGCGCAATTCACCTTTTGCGCCAGCAAGTCTACCGCACCCGAATGGGGGTGCCGCACCACCAGCAGGTCGGGGTGCATGGCGTTCAGCGTCATTGCGGTGTCGATCAGTGTCTCGCCCTTCGAGATGGAAGAGGCCTGCATCGCCATGTTCATCACGTCCGCGCCCAGCCGTTTGCCCGCCAGCTCGAAACTGGCCTGCGTGCGGGTGGAGTTTTCAAAGAACATGTTGATCTGCGTCAGACCGGTCAGCGCATCGCTGTGCTTTTGGGCCGCGCGGTTGAGGTCCACATATTCTTCGGAAAGATCAAGAAGGGTGACGATTTCTTCGGGGCGCAGATGTTCGATCCCCAGAAGGTGGCGGTGGGTGAAGGTCATGGCGGTCCCTTGGCGTGTCCCCGCGCTTATATGCGCCCGCTATGCGGCGCGGCAAGCGCTTGGGTGGGCATATTTGTGGAACACGGAATAGGCATTCCGGTTCGTGTGCGGCGCGCGTAGGATCGCGCCATGGAATCGGCGGAATACCATAGCGCCCTTGCGGCCCTCGCCTGGCAGATTGAGCTGGGCGCAGACGAGTGCATCGCGGATGCGCCGGTCAACCGCTATGAGGTGCCCGCAACCGCGCCGAAGGTTGCGAAGGCTGCAAAAGGGGCGCAAACGCCCGCCGCACCGGTTCAGCAAAACACGGTCGATCCGGTTGTGGTTGCGCAGCAGGTGGCGTTGGCGGCCACGGATCTGGAGGGGCTCCGTGCGGGCCTTGCCGCGTATGATCATTGCGAATTGAAACGCGGCGCCCGCAACCTTGTGTTCTCCGATGGTGTGCCTGGTGCCCGCGTGATGATCGTGGGTGAGGCGCCGGGGCGGGATGAAGACATGCAGGGCAAACCCTTTGTCGGGCGGGCTGGTCAGTTGCTGGACAAAATGCTTGCCGCAATCAATCTGAGCCGAGACGAGAGTGTCTACATCACCAATGTCCTGCCGTGGCGTCCACCGCAGAACCGCGATCCAAAGCCCGAAGAGGTGGCGATGATGCAGCCCTTCTTGCATCGGCATATTGAGTTGGCGAACCCCGATGTGCTGGTGGTTGTGGGCAACCATTCCTGTCAGGCGCTTCTGGGCAAGCGCGGCATCACCCGCCTGCGCGGCAACTGGACCGAGGCGCGTGGCAAGCCAACGCTGCCTATGTTCCACCCGGCCTATCTGTTGCGCAATCCGGCGGCCAAGCGCGAGGCGTGGGCTGATTTGCTCAGCCTGCAGGCGCATCTGCGAGACAATACATGATCGATCCCATCATCTACCTGACCTTCATGCCTGCCGCCTTTGCGCTGGTTCTGACGCCTGGACCTGACATGCTGTTTGCCATGGCGCAGGGTTTGCGGGGCGGGAAAGGGCCCGCCGTTGCGGCCTCGGCCGGGATTGCGACGGGGGCATTCATCAACGCCGGTCTTGCGGGGTTGGGACTTGGCGCGCTTGTCGCTGCCGCTCCGTGGGTGTTTGGCGTCGTGCGTTGGGTTGGTGTGGCCTATCTGCTCTATCTTGCGATCAAGACCCTGATGTCCCCGCTGGTCGGCGAAAATACCCGGCCCGTGCGGCCGTCACGTGCCTTTCGCGATGGGCTGGTTGTGAACCTGTCGAACCCGTCGGTGATCCTCTTCATCCTTGCCTTCATCCCACAATTCGTGGACCCGGCGCGGGCCATCTTGCCGCAATTCCTGATCTATGGCGGGACCATTGCGGTTCTGGGTTTCGCTGTGAAATCCGGCGTTGGCCTCACCGCAGGTGGATTGGGCCGTGCGTTGGCGCGTAACCCCATCATCGAACGTGTGCTGCGTTGGATCACGGCGGGTGTCTTTGGTGCCCTTGCCGCCCGCGTTGCCCTTGCCGGAGCCCGCCCATGAGCCGTATTGACGACAGTCTCGACTTCATCCCGATCCGCATTGCTGTGCTGACGGTCAGCGATACGCGCAGCATGACGGAGGACCGATCTGGCGATGTGCTTGTCGGTCGGCTGACGGATGCAGGTCATACACTCGCCGACCGCAAGATATTGCCAGATGAACGCGCCGAGATCGCGGATCAATTGCGCGCGTGGTGCAATGACCCGGAGATTGATGTTGTGTTGTCGACGGGTGGCACGGGCCTCACGGGCCGCGACGTGACGGTCGAGGCGCATCGCGATGTGTATGAAAAAGAGATCGATGCGTTCGGCACCGTCTTCACCATCGTGTCGATGCAAAAGATCGGGACATCCGCCGTACAAAGCCGCGCAACGGGCGGCGTTTGCAACGGAACCTACCTGTTCGCGCTGCCCGGAAGCCCGGGTGCCTGCAAGGATGCGTGGGACGAAATCCTGGGCCGCCAGCTCGATTATCGGCACCGCCCCTGCAACTTCGTGGAAATTTTACCGCGCCTCGACGAACATCAGCGACGGAAATAACTATCTCATACGTAACAGCTTTGTTGCTTGGACATTTTCCGGGGCCAACTAAATTGTGCTAATATCCCGTTGGGGACGGTTAACGGCGTGAAAGAATGAGATTTTTGAGGCAAAGCCTGATTGGATTGGTGCTTGCTGCCCTCACTCTGGGGTTGCTCGCTTACGCGGGCTCCATCGTGAGCGGCGCTGTGCAGGAACGTCTGGCGCGTGATGCCAGAACGCCACCGGCGCGTGAACGGGTTTTTGCCGTGGGTGTTGTCCGAGCCGAGGCAACGACGGAAACCCCAGTGCTTGAAGCGTTCGGAGAGGTGCAAAGCCGCCGCACACTTGAGTTGCGGGCAGCGGCGTCGGGTCGTGTGATCGAACTGGCAGACGGTTTCGAAGACGGTGGAGAGGTCGAACAAGACCAGATCCTCGTGCGTATCGACCCTGCAAATGCCGAAGCCGAATTGGCCCGTGCCGACGCGGACCTGATGGATGCCGAGGCTGAACTGCGCGACGCTGATCGCGCCCTTGTGCTGGCCCGTGACGAAGAACGGGCAGCTCAGGATCAGGCCGATCTCCGCGAACGTGCCTTCCAGCGACAGGTTGACCTGGCCGAGCGGGGCGTGGGAACTGCCGCCGCCGTGGAAGAGGCCGAACTGGCCGCATCCTCCGCCCGGCAGGCGGTGCTGGCCCGCAGGCAGGTTGTCACCTCGACCGAAGCACGGATTGATCAAGGCCGCACACGACTGGCCCGTGCACGTATCGCCTTGGACGAAGCACAACGCACGGTGGACGATACGACGGTCACAGCCCCATTTGATGGGACGCTGAACGAAACCGACCTTGTTGCGGGTCGTCTTGTCTCCAGCAACGAAAAACTGGCGGTGCTCATTGATCCAAACGCGCTTGAGGTGGCTTTTCGTGTCTCAACCGCGCAATACATCCGTCTTCTCGGGGATACTGGCAGCGTGATGCCAGCACCCGTGACGGCGACATTGAATGTTGTCGGTATTGATCTGACGGCCACGGGAACCATCAGCCGTGCCAGTGCAGGTGGCGGCGACATGCAAACCGGTCGCTTGGTTTTTGCCCGTCTTGATAGCGCGGTTGGCTTCAAAACCGGTGACTTTGTGACGGTGGTGGTGTCTGAACCGCCGCTGGATGAGGTGGTGCGCCTGCCCGCTTCCGCCATTGACGCGGCAAACACCGTCTTGGTGTTGGGCGAGGACAGTCGGCTGGAATCTGTCGAGGTACAGTTGTTGCGCCGTCAGGGCGATGATGTCCTGGTGCGCAGCGCGGATATTGTGGGCCGTGATGTGGTCGAAGCCCGCTCGCCCCTGCTGGGTGCCGGCATTTCCGTGCGGCCCCTGCGCGGTGATCAGGCCGAGGCACAGGTTGAGCCCGAGATGCTGGAGCTGACCGATGAACGCCGCGCCCGGCTTGTTGCTTTTGTAGAGGCGAACGACCGTATGCCTGCAGCAGCCAAGGAACGCGCATTGGCCAGCCTGAACGAAGCGCTTGTGCCTGCCCAAATGGTCGCACGGCTCGAAAGCCGGATGGGCGGGTAGATGGTGCGCGACATCCCAAAGGCAGCGGGGGGGATCCTCAGCTACTTTGTTCGCCACCGCACCGTTGCCAATCTGCTGCTGCTTGTGATGCTGGTGGCAGGTATCACCGCCATGCCCAACATGCGGGCGCAATTCTTTCCTGATGTGATTGTCGACAATGTCACGGTGAGCGTGACTTGGGACGGGGCAGGGGCCGAAGACGTCGATGCTGGCATCGTTCAGGTTCTTGAACCGGTCCTGCTGGCAGTCGAAGGTGTTGAAAGCACCGAGTCCCGGTCGCGGGAAGGGTCGGCCACGGTCACACTTGAGTTCGAGCCGAACTGGGATATGGGCCGCGCGGCGGACGATGTGCAAACGGCTGTCGATGGCGTCACCACCTTACCGGAAGAGGCTGATGAGCCAACGGTGCGCCGTGGTGCGTGGCGGGACCGTGTGACTGATGTTGTGATCACCGGACCTGTAAATCCGCAGCAATTGGGTCTCTTTGCCGATGAGTTCATCGTGCGTCTCTTTGCCGAAGGCATCACGCGCACCACAATCCGCGGCGTTGCCGCGCCGCAGGTACTGGTCGAGGTGCCGTCGCTGTCGCTGATTGCGAACGAAGTCACGATGGCCGAAATCGCCCAGGCCATCAATGCCGAGGTGGATACCGACCCTGCGGGTGATGTGTCTGGCGCCAATGCCCGTGTGCGCACCGGCACGCAAAAGCGCACACCAGAAGAGATTGCGGGCGTCGTTCTGCGGTCAAATCCCGATGGGTCCAAGCTGCGCGTGCGTGACGTTGCAACCGTTACGCAACTGGGTGCGGCGCGCAACCGCAGCTACTTTGTAGGCACCAACCCCGCCGTGTCGATCCGCGTGGACCGCACCAACAATGGCGACGCCATTTCCATGCAGGCGCAGGTGGAAAAGGTGGCAGCTGAGTTGCAGTCCACGCTGCCGCCGTCCGTGACCGTTGACCTGATCCGCACCCGGGCCGAGGCCATTTCGGCCCGCCTCAATATCCTCGTGGACAATGCGATTGTTGGCCTTGGTCTCGTGATCTGCCTGCTGTTTCTTTTCTTGAATGCGCGCACAGCGTTTTGGGTGGCGGCAGGTATTCCGGCAGCCCTGTTCGCGGCCATTGCCCTGATGTTCCTTGGGGGGCTGACGCTCAACATGGTGTCGCTCTTTGGGTTGATCATCACGCTTGGCATTGTCGTAGACGACGCCATTGTGGTGGGCGAACATGCCGACCACCGTCACCGAACGTTGGGTGAGCAGCCGCTCGAGGCTGCAGAAAATGCAGCGCGTCGCATGGCGATGCCGGTCTTTGCCGCAACGCTGACGACCGTGATCGCCTTTTTCGGTTTGGTTGCTGTGGGGGGGCGTTTTGGTGATCTGATCCGCGACATTCCCCTGACAGTGATTGCGGTATTGCTGGCCTCGCTGGTCGAATGCTTCCTGATCCTGCCGCATCACATGGGGCACGCACTGGCGGCTTCTGACAAACCGCGCTTCAGCAGGGTCAAGCTGGCTGTGGCGGTGCTGAGCGTTGCTGTCCTGTCAGCAGTGGTCTCGGGTGCTGTGGGATATGTGATCTGGTCTGGCAGCATCGCAACGGCGCGGGATGCATGGCCCTACATGTTGGCCGGTCCGACGGTGCTGGCCGCCGTGTTCCTGCTGTCCCCGCGCCGCCTCAAGCTGGATTGGGTTGCAGGCATGGGGGCGAAGGGGCTGGACACACCGTCGGTCATCGTCAACCACGGGTTTGAGTGGATGCGTGAAAAGCTGTTCCGCCCCATGATGGCCGGTGTGATTGCCGCCCGCTATGTCGTGCTGGCGGGTGTCTGCGTCGTGCTGGCCAGCCAAGTGGCGCTGTTCATCCAAGGTGACGTGCAATGGCGGTTCTTCAACGCGCCTGAACGCGGGTCCGTGACCGGCAACTTTGCCATGCTCGAAAGTGCGACCCGCGACGACACCCTGGCCATGATGCAGGAAATGCAGCGCGCAACCGAGGCGCTGGGCGCCGAATATGAAGAGCGTTATGGCCGCAATCCCATCGACTATGTCATTGCCGAGATCGGCGGGAATGCAGGCCGAGGGCTGTCTGGCACGGAATCCAAGGACACTGATCTGTTGGGCGGAATCTCGATCGAATTGATCGACGCCGACTTGCGCCCCTACACCTCCTTCGCATTCGTGGCCGATTTGCAGGATGCAGTCGTGCATCACCCTCTGGCCGAAACCGTCAGTTTCCGAGGTTGGAGATCGGGACCCGGCGGCGACGCGCTGGATGTGCAGTTCTTCGGCAACAACACCGACACGCTCAAGGCTGCGTCCGAAGACCTCAAACGCGCCTTGTTGCAGTACCCCGAGGTCAGCGCGGTCGAAGACAATCTTGCCTACGACAAGGAAGAGTTGATCCTCGACCTCACCGCCCAGGGGCAGGCGCTGGGCTTTACCATCGACACGCTGGGCAGCGCCCTGCGCGACCGGCTGAACGGGATCGAGGCCGCAACTTTCCCCGACGGTCCCCGCAGCGCCGAGATTCGCGTCGAGCTGCCAGAGAACGAGTTGACCGCCGATTTCCTTGACCGCACGCAGATGCGCACGCCGGATGGCGGCTATGTCCCGCTGGCGGACATAGTCAGCGTCGAACGGCGCACCGGATTCTCGACGGTCCGACGCGAAAACGGCATCCGCCTCATCTCTGTCACGGGCGACATCTCGGAAGATGACCCCGCGCGTGCGTCCGAGATCGACCGCGTCCTCGAGGAAGAGATTCTGCCCAACATCGCCGCCGAACGTCAGGTGGATTTCCGCAAGGCCGGGCTCAGCGAACAGGAAGACGAGTTTCTCAGTGACAGCCTGACGGGGCTGATCCTCTGCCTGACGGGCATCTACCTTGTGCTGGCTTGGGTCTTTGCAAGCTGGACACGGCCAGTTGTCGTGATGGCGATCATTCCCTTCGGCCTTGTCGGTACGATCTATGGCCACAGCGTGTGGGACATACCGCTCAGCATGTTCACAGTCGTGGGACTGCTGGGCATGACGGGTATCATCATCAATGACAGCATCGTACTGGTCACGACCATCGATGACTACGCCAAGGATCGGGGCCTGTTCCCGTCGATCATTGATGGGGCAGCGGATCGGTTGCGCCCGGTCATGCTGACAACGCTGACAACGGTGCTGGGGATGACGCCGCTGCTCTATGAAACATCGCAACAGGCGCAATTTCTGAAGCCAACAGTGGTCACGCTGGTCTACGGGCTTGGTTTCGGCATGGTTCTTGTGCTGCTGGTCGTGCCAGCGCTGGTCGCGGTGCAACACGACGTTGCACGACAGGTGCAGGCGATGCGGCGTGGGCTGGGATCACCCAAGGCGTCGGTGCGCTGGGGATTTATGGCGCTTTGGGCGGCTGTCTTGGGGTGGTTCGGTGCGACGATGGGCTATGCGTTCGCAACGGGTGCATTGCCGCGTTTACTGACGGACATGCTGCCGCAGCTAGAAAACGGCGACGCAGTGTTGATGGCGTTTGCCCTGTTTGCCGCTGGGGTCCTGTTGTTGGGGCTCGTGGCCTATGCGCTCGCGGCGCTGACCTTCCAGGTCATGCGCCGCCGTGCGGTCTAGCCGGCCGTGCAGCCGCGCACATCCACGGCATAACTTCCGCCCAGAATGGTGATGCGCACGTTTGAACGGTCGATGGCAAATGCGCCGCCCTCGGTGTGCATCATCTCGCTGACCGCAACGATGGTATTGCCGCTGCGGGTGGTGGCCGCTTCGCTCACCCATACATCGGGCACGCCCGGTTCAATCACCGCGACCTCGGTGCCACCGGTATGTGGCAGGTTGATACGTGCCTCGATCTTCATGCCATGCTCGGTCGGGCGCAAGCGGCAGGTGGCCGATTGCACTTCGGCCTCGTCCGCGGAATAGGGCATGTCGGCCAGTGCCGCGACAATAGCCGGGGTCGGGCTCAGGTCCGGGCTGTCCAGCAAGGCATCAATCGACACCTCGTGGGGAATGCAGACATCCGAACAGACACCCATGGACAGTTTCGTGCGCAAGCGTATGGGCTTGCCCGGCTTTGCGGGGGTGATGTGCATGGGGATCACCACCTGCTCGGTATAGCCGATGGATCGCATCCCATTCTGGACATGCACATCCGGGGTGGGCCAGTTCAGACCAACGGCGCTGATGTTGCGGGCACGCGACCAGTCGAAATGCGGTGGAATACCCGCGTCGCCCGGTGCGCGCCAATAGGTTTTCCAACCCGGGGCCAGAACCAGACGCACAGCCGCCAAGCGACGGCCATCGGGCAAATCCCACCCCTGCAGCACTTCGGTTTGAACGATATTGTCATACCGACCCTGAGCCAGCGTTGGCACAGCGGTCACGGCGGCCAGAAAGGCGGCAAGGGGCAGGGCGCTCTGTTTCATGGTTTCTAGATGCAACGGGTGGCGATCAAAGCCAAGTCACGTCCCGGTCAACTTCCTGTAACGATCTGGTGCGCGGTGGCTTGCCTGTGGCACGTCTTTCGGTTGCTCCGGGCGCGGACCGGCGGCATTCTGCCACCAGAAACAACGGAACAGGCAATGACGGGCGCCTCGCAACTCGATCTGACAGGTCAACTCCTGGTCGCTATGCCGGGTATGGGTGACCCACGCTTTGACCGCTCGGTCGTGTTTGTCTGTGCGCATTCCGATGAGGGTGCGATGGGGCTGATTGTCAACAAGCCTGCAACCGACATGTCGTTAGGCGAATTACTGGACCAGATCGAGATTGCGTGCACGTCGTATGAACGACACAAACCGGTGCACTTCGGGGGGCCTGTTGAAACCTCTCGCGGATTTGTTCTGCACGGCCCTGACTACACATCGCGCCTTCAAACACTCAAGGTTGGCACCGCATTTGGCATGACGGCGACGCAAGATGTGCTTGAGGATATTGCCATCGGTGATGGTCCGGAACGTGCGTTGGTCATGCTTGGCTATGCCGGATGGGGCCCTGGTCAGCTCGAGGGTGAGATTGCGCAGAACGGTTGGTTGACGGTTCCAGCCACTCCGCAACTGGTGTTTGGCACGGGCAACACATCAAAATGGATGAAGGCGCTGAACGCGTTAGGCATCGATCCCTTGGGATTATCAGCCGATGCTGGCCGGGCCTAAGGCCTTGGGGCCGCCGCACGCCGCAAACGATCATTGATGGCCCGCCCCAGACCACATTCTGGAATAGGGGCCACCGCAATGGGTCTTCCAAGGGCATCCAATGCGTGCAGGTGGTCAAACAGGTTTGCAGCCGCCTCGGTCAGATCGCCCGACAGGGACAGGTTTAGGTCCGACGCCATTGGACCGAACCCGAGCAGCACCTCACCTGGGTAGGCGGCATTGGCATTCAGGCGGACCGTCGCACCGGGGGCGTAATGTGATGCCAGTTGTCCTGGCGCTGTAATCGCGTCTCCTGCCTGCGCAAGAGGGCCGACAACGCGCTCGATGTCTTCCTGCGCCAGCCCGCCGGGGCGCAAAAGGGCGAGCGGATCGCCCCCAACGATTGTCGACTCAAGACCCACCGTGCAGGGGCCCGCATCAACAATGGCATCGATGCGACCGCCCAGACCTTCCATGACGTGCACTGCCGTTGTTGGGCTGATGCGCCCGGATGGGTTGGCCGATGGGGCTGCGACAGGTCCGTCAAAGACGCGCAGCACGTCCTGTGCCGCCGGATGCGCTGGCGCCCGCAGAGCGATTGTATCCAGCCCTGCCGTGACCAGCGGTGACAGTCCATGCCCCTGCACAAGCGGTGCAACCAGTGTCAGCGGCCCGGGCCAGAAGCTTTGGGCAAGATCGGCGAGGGGGCCGGTGATGTCTGCATATCGGCGTGCCATGTCCAGATCAGGCACATGCACGATCAGAGGATTGAAGCGCGGGCGTCCCTTTGCATCAAAGATGCGCGCGACCGCCTGGCTGTTTCGGGCATCCGCGCCCAAGCCATAGACCGTCTCGGTTGGAAATGACACCAATCCGCCCGTCGCCAGTAGCCGCGCAGCTTCGGCGATCCCGCCCGCATCCGCGGGCAACAGGATTGTCTCGGTATTGGTCATTCCGCCTTGTCCGCTCTGTCGTGACGCCGCGTTTGAGTTGCGGTACGCCCATCAGAAACGCATCTATGTTTACAAACACGCCCCTTTAAGCGCCGATGTTGCGCTTGCCAAGACTTTGATACCGGAGCTGACACATGCCATATCGCGCCCCCGTGGACGACTATACCTTCCTTTTCGATCATGTCGTCGGGTTGGATCAGGTTGCTGCCACCGACCGTTTTGCCGATGCGACGTCCGATGTCACAACTGCCATCCTCACCGAAGCGGGTAAGCTTTGCGAAGATGTGATCGCGCCCCTGCAGCGCGCCGGTGACCTGCACCCTGCAAAGCTGGAAAACGGCGTTGTCAGGACCTCGCCCGGCTATGCCGACGGGTACAAGGCCATCGCAGAAGGTGGCTGGGTCGGTATCGCTGCGGACCCTGAATATGGCGGCATGGGGTTGCCGATGACGGTGACGACTGCCGTGAACGAGATGATGTCGGCCGCCTGCCTGTCGCTGCAACTCGCCCCCCTGATGACACAAGGCCAAATCGAAGCGCTCGAACATCACGCCTCGGATGAGATCAAAGACCTGTACCTGCCTAAGCTGATTTCGGGTGAGTGGACGGGCACCATGAACCTGACCGAGCCGCAGGCCGGATCGGACGTGGGCGCCTTGTCGTCCAAGGCCGAAGATAATGGCGACGGTACGTACAGCGTCTCGGGCCAGAAAATCTACATCTCCTGGGGTGATAACGACTTCACCGAAAATGTCTGCCATCTGGTGCTGGCCCGCCTGCCGGGCGCGCCAGCAGGAACAAAGGGCATTTCGCTTTTCCTCGTGCCGCGCAATATCCCGGACGAAAACGGCAATCCCGGCGTCGCGAATACGCTCAAGGTGGTTAGCCTCGAACACAAGATGGGCCTGCATGGCTCGCCCACCTGCGTGATGCAATACGATGGTGCCAAGGGCTGGATGGTCGGCCCCGAAGGCGGCGGCATGGCGGCGATGTTCACCATGATGAACAACGCGCGGCTTGGCGTTGGCGGGCAGGGCGTTGGCGCGGCCGAAGGGGCCTACCAGCACGCACTCAGCTACGCGCTGGATCGCAAGCAGGGCAAAACCGAAGGCGACACCGGCACCATCATCGACCACGCAGATGTGCGCCGCATGCTGATGACCATGCGCGCTGAAACATATGCCGCGCGCGGTATCGCGCTGCTGTGCGCCAAGGCCATCGACATGACCACGGCGACCAATGACGACACCTGGAAATCCCGCGCGGCCCTGCTGACCCCCATCGCCAAGGCCTTTGGCACCGATATCGGCAACGAAGTGGCCGGGATGGGCATTCAGGTCCATGGTGGCATGGGCTTTGTCGAGGAAACCGGTGCCGCCCAATACGCCCGCGATGTGCGTGTGACGACAATCTATGAAGGCACCAACGGCATTCAGGCCATGGACCTTGTGGCGCGCAAGATGATGGACGGAGGCGAGGCGGCGGCCCGCATCTTTGACGAGATCGAAGCGGCTGCCGAAGCGGCCCGCGCCACGTTCCCCAAGATGGCCGAGGCGGTCTGGCAAGCCAGCGAATCCCTGCGCGAAACCACTGAATGGATGATTGCGCAGAACCACCGCGTCCGTTTTGCCGGGGCCGTGCCCTACCTGCGGGCCTTTGCCCGCGTGCTGGGTGGACACATCCATCTGCAATCTGCTCTCAACGATCAGGGCGGCGCGCACGAGAAAGTGGCCCGCTTCTACATTCAGCGGTTGCTGCCTGAACATGACAGCCTGCTTGCACAGGCACAGGCGGGCGACTACGACGTCTATGCACTGACGCCAGAAGAGTTCGCCGCCTGATGAAAGATCTCCCGCCCACCGGACTGAGATACCCGTGGGCGGAACCGCCAGAGCACGGAACAGCCATCGAGGTCGCCCCAGGCGTGCTTTGGATGCGGTTGCCTCTGCCGATGAAGCTGGACCACGTGAATGTCTACGCCCTGGACGATGGCGACAGCTGGACGGTGATCGATACGGGATTTGCGTCGAAAAAGACCAAGGGCATCTGGCAATCGCTGATGGACGGCCCGTTGGGCGGCAAGCCCATTGCGCGCGTGATCGTCACCCACCACCACCCCGACCACGTTGGGTTGGCGGGATGGCTGCAATCCGATTTCGGGGCGGAACTCATCACCACGCGGACCGCGTGGTTGTTTGCGCGCATGCTGACGTTGGATGTGCAGGAAAAACCCACGCAGGAATCGCTCGACTTCTATCGCAGCGCAGGCATGGACAAGGCGATCTTCGATCAACGCGCGGGTGAACGCCCGTTCAACTTCGGGGACATCGTGGCGCCCATGCCGCTGGGTTACACGCGGATCAAGCAGGGCGACACAATCACCATGGGTGGCCGCACATGGGACATCCACATTGGCAATGGGCATGCACCGGAACATGCCACGTTCTGGAGCAGAGACGACAACCTTGTCCTATCCGGCGACCAGATCCTGCCGTCGATCAGCCCCAATATCGGTGTCTACGCGACGGAACCCATGGCGGACCCGATTGGTGACTGGCTTGAGGCGTGCGAACGGCTCAAATTGCTTGCGCGCGACGATCATTTGGTTCTGGGCGGCCACAAGCTGCCCTTTACCGGGTTGCCCACGCGGATGCGGCAGCTGATCGACAACCATCACGGCGCGCTAGCTCGGCTGCTGGACTATATCGACACGCCCAAGGCGGCCTCTGAATGCTTCGCTCCGCTCTTCAAGCGCACAATCGGTGAGGGCGAATACGGCCTGGCACTGGTTGAAGCTGTCGCGCATCTGTCGCACCTTTACCAGGACGGGCGGGCGAACCGCACCCGACGGGAGGATGGCGCGTGGGTGTACCAGCGCGCCGAGTGACAGGAGCAGGTCATGACTGAAGAGATCAAAACGGCAGCCGAGGCGGTGGAGGCCGAAGCATTGCCGCGTGCGCACGAAGTGCATTGCGACCCCGCCGCGCGCAACGCGGCAGACCAGCCAGTGCCCAAGGGCGTCAGCAATACACCGGCAGAGCAGAAAAGCCCGGCCCAATGGGCCTATGAGCGCATTATCATGTATCTGAAGAATTTCGAGGAAAGCCTTGATAATGAGCATGAAGTGGCCATGGGCTTCACCGGCGGTGATGCGGGCGTCCTGCGAATCGAGGGAATGGGGTATTTCCCGCCGGATGTGGTGACCTTTTACGGGTCGGACCCGTCGGGGGCGAAAACGCAGCAGATACAGCACGTGAGCCAGCTGAATGTCATGCTGCGGGCGCTGCCCAAGGCAGTGGAGCAGGCCGAACCGCGCCGGATCGGTTTTCGGTTGGCTCAAGACCTCGAAGAGGAATAGAACCGTGCCGCAAAGACGCAGTGACACGGCACTTTGGATGCGCTAAAGCGCAGCGCAGCTATTTGGACAAGGGAACCGGATATGGCAGAGCATAAAGCGGGCGAGATGGATATTGAGGTCCAGGAGAAAACCTTTGAAGGGTTCATGTCGTGGGTCACATGGTCGGTGATCGTGATCCTCGTCTTGCTGATCGGTATGGCGATCTTCATTTCATAAAGACTTTTGCAGTTTGACGATTGAGTGGGGAGTACGGGTATGCGTTTGATTGCAGCCCTCGCGGTGTGTGGCACGCTTGCAGGATGTGCACCGCCCCCCACTGTGTCTTACGCGTCAAATGAACGTGTGGCCTCCGTCGCCTATCGCGAACCAGGACCGGCCACCATTACGGTACTGACCATGGTCAGCAACCGCGACGGGTCGGGCGGGCATTCGGCTCTGATGATCAACGGCAGCCAGCGCGTAATCTTTGACCCTGCGGGGTCTTTCGTGAATGACCGCGTGCCGGAGCAAGAGGACGTGCTCTATGGCGTGTCGCCTGCCGTTCTTGCCGGATACAAGAGCGCACATGCGCGCAGCACCTATCACGTTGTCAGTCAGACCGTGGAAGTGACGCCCGAACAGGCCGAGACTGCGCTGCGGCTGGCCCAGCAGAACGGGGCGGTGGCCCGTGCGTTCTGCACCAATGCAAACACGACGCTCCTGCGCCAGGTGCCGGGTTTCCAGGACATCCGCACCACCTTCTTTCCAACCAACCTAATGGAGCAGATGGCGGCGCGCGTGGGCGTGGTGGAAGAGAAGTATTACGAAGACGACGAAGGCACGATTGTCGACGGCATCGAGAATCTTGTCATTGCCGAATGACGGGGTCGGACGCTCTTTGACTGGGTCAAAGTCGCCCCGCCCACCGTCCCGTCAGAGCACATAGACCAACAGGAACAGTGTTGCGGCTCCGGCACCGATGGCGGCAAACACGTTCCGCGTCCACATCCCCACCGCAAGCGTCGCAATTGCGGCCCCGACGCGGGTGATGTCCGTGCTGCCCCCTTCACCGGAATAGACGACCAACGGTGCGACCAATGCAGGCAGGATCGCCACCGCTGTATAGCGTAGGTGGCGCAGCAGCCACGCGGGTAGGGGACGATCGCCGACAAAACCCAAGAAGGTAAAGCGCAGCAGGAAGCTGCCTACACCAAGGCTGATGATCACAGTCCACAAGGTCGCGCTATCTGTCATGGTGTGCGCCCTTTCAGCCAAAGCTCGGCCTGCGCGCCCGCCATCATCCCTGCCGCCCCGGCAATGATCAGGCCAAGCGAGTAGGGGACAGACACCGCCAGCAGCCCGACGATCACGGCCACCGTCGCGGCAATCAGATGGGGCAAGGTGCGCACCATGGGCGCAACCATGGATAAGAACGCGATCGGCAGGGCGAAATCGAGGGGCAGGTCCGCGGGCAGCTGCGTGCCCAGGGCCGCACCGAGATAGCTCATCCCGAACCAGAAGATCATGACCAGCAGACAGGTGCCGAAATAGTAGGCCATGCGTTGCGGTATGGTCAGCTCCGGGACGGCTTCGAATTTCGCGTGGCTCAGGGCATAGCTTTGATCGACCAGCAGATAGGCGGCAAACACGCGCTGCCACAGCGGGGCACGGCCCAGATAGGGGGTCAGGGCCGCCGAATACATTGCCACGCGCAGGTTCACGGCCAGCGCTGACAGGATCACGACAATCGTGGGCGCCTCATTCTCCATCACCTGCAACGCTGTGAACTGCGCCGCCCCCGCGATGACCACCAGCGAAAAGGTCATCACTTCGAACACGTTCAGCCCGGCCTCGGTCGCGAGCACGCCGAACAGCATGGCAAAGGGGCCAGCCACGAAGATAAACGGTGCGCCGTCGCGCACACCCGCCCAAAAAGCGGATTTGGTGGTGGTGATGGGCATGAGGGGGCCTTAGACTATTCGCCAAGACTTACGAACAACCAAGGGGGGATGCAATTGGCACGTGACAGCGATCAAAGCGGATACCTGATTGCGCCCGATCCATCGGCACCCCGTCTGACGCGCGCCGTGACCGGGTTTGACCACACCGGGGCCGAAACCGAAATCTCGGTGGTCGAGGAGCGGCCCCTGACCATCTATCTGAACGGGCAGGAAATTGTCACCGCCATGACCATCGGCGACTACCCCGATTACCTGGCGCTTGGCTTCTTGCGCAACCAGCGGATGCTGACCGATGCAGACACAGTGACGCGAGTGGACTATGACGAGGAACTGGAGACGGTTGTTGTCCGCACCGAAAACCCCACCAACCACGAAGACAAGCTGAAGAAAAAGACACGCACCAGTGGCTGCGCTGTGGGCACCGTGTTTGGCGACATGATGGAGGGGCTTGAGGACGTCACGCTGCCACAGGCGCAGGTCCGCACGTCATGGCTCTATGCCCTCAGCGCCGCGATCAACCGTACCCCCTCGCTCTACCTCGAAGCGGGCGCGATCCATGGCACCGTGCTGTGTCATCAGGACCAGCCATTGGTCTACATGGAAGACGTGGGCCGTCATAACGCGGTCGACAAGGTAGCGGGTTGGATGCTGCAAACCCGCGCCGATCCGGCGGACAAAATCCTCTACACCACCGGTCGCCTCACCTCTGAAATGGTGATCAAGACAGCGCTCATGGGCATCCCCGTTCTTGCCTCCCGCTCGGGCTTCACAGCCTGGGGGGTAGAGATCGCGCGCGAAGTGGGTCTGACACTGATCGGACGGATGCGGGGACAGCGCTTTGTCTGCCTAAGCGGAGAAGAACGCCTGATCCGCGACACCGACCCGGCCAGCGTCAGGGATGAGCCCAAGGGCGCAGGTCGCAAGGGGGCCGCGTGACTGAGACTCTCACCCTGAACTACACGGTCGATGACGCCACGGCCCGCGACATGGTTGACCGAATGATGCCAGCCCCTGCTGCCATGCAACGGCTCAGCAAAGCAGCGTCCATATCGCTGTCGGCCATCGCGATGATTGTCGGCATGCTCACCGGTTTCGCGGTCTCGTTCCACGCCGGGTTGGGCGAAACCGCTTTTGCTATCCTGCCCATCGGTCTTGGCATCGGGTGCGTTGTGGCCTGTTATGTCTGGGCGCGCCGGGTCAACAAACAGGCGCGCCAATCACAAATGGACCTGATGCGCCCGGGCTCTCCTGTCAGCTACACTTTCGACAACTCTGGCCTCCATCTCACAACATGGTGCCAGAACTGGCAGACCAGTTGGGCAGGGGTGACCGACGTCAAGACCTCGGACAAGGGACTGGTGATCATGTGTGGCCTTGTGGGGTTCCTCATCCCTCCTGCTGGGTTGGGCGACCATCCGGATGAGGCCAGCACACAGATCACAAACCTATGGACACAGCACAAATGACCCCACCCCTCGGCGTAATTCTCGCGGGCGGGTTGGCCACGCGTATGGGCGGGGGCGACAAGGGGCTGTTGAAGGCAGGTGACAAGCGCCTGATCGACCACGTGATCGACCGGCTCAGTCCTCAAGTGGCAGGTCTCGCGCTGAACGCAAACGGCGATCCGGCCCGCTTTGCCGACCTGAACCTGCCGGTGGTCCCCGACAGCATCGAGGGTTTCGCAGGCCCCCTCGCGGGCGTCCTCGCAGGTCTCGATTGGGCGGCAGAGCAGGGGGCGGACACCATCGTGACCGCCGCCGCAGATACACCGTTCTTTCCCTGTGATCTCGTCCCGCGCCTGCAGCTGGCCTCCGAAGGGATGCAGCACCCTCTGGCCCTTGCTGCCACCCCGGATCCCAAGCGGGGGCAGGCGCGGCACCCCACCTTCGGCCTCTGGCCCGTCGCCTTGCGCGATGACCTGCGCGCAGCCCTTCAGGACGGGTTGCGCAAGGTGGTCCTGTGGACCGACAAACATGACGGCCGTATCGCCCTTTTCCCGGACGAGGCGGCATTCTTCAACGTGAACACGCCCGAAGACCTCGTGCGCGCAAAGGACATGGCATGAAAATCTACGGCGTCGTCGGCTGGAAGAACGCGGGCAAGACCGGCCTGATGGAACGTCTGGTGACCGAGATCACAGGGCGCGGCCACACTGTCTCGACGGTCAAGCACGCACACCATACCTTCGACGTGGACCATCCGGGCAAGGACAGCCACCGCCACAGGGTTGCTGGCGCGTCCGAGGTGCTGCTGTCCTCCCGCAACCGGGTCGCCTTGATGCAGGAGTTGCGGGATCAGGACGAACCGACGCTCGACCAGCTCCTGACCCGGCTCAGCCCGGTCGATCTGGTTCTGGTCGAAGGCTACAAGCGCGATGCCCACCCCAAGGTCGAGGCGCACAGGGCCGAGACGGGCAACCCGCTCATTGCCCCCGACGATCCCACCATTCGAGCCGTCGCCAGCGATACGGCCCTGACCATGGATCGCCCGGTCTTTGACTTGAACGACACCAAGTCCATTGCCGACTTCATCCTGTCCGAGGTCGGCCTTTGAGTGTCGGCGACACAGGCGCGGTGTTCGACACCATACTTGTCGCTGACTGGTCCGCAGGCAAAAGGCGCCCCGCGCGACCCAGCAAAGATTCCATCTGGCTTGGCCTTGCCCGCAACGGCGTCGCTGACACGCCTATCTACTGCCGGTCCCGGCAAGATGCTGAAACGCGGATCAACCAGATCATTGACGACGAAACCATGGCGGGACGCCGGATGCTTCTGTCGTTCGACTTTCCCTTCGGGTACCCGCGCGGCTTTGCCCGCCATATAACGGGTCAGGATGATCCTTTTGTGCTCTGGGACTGGATCAGTGCCCGCATCGCCGATGCACCCGATGGCACAAACAACCGCTACGCTGTTGCTGAAGAGTTGAATACCTTTTTCGACGGTCCCGGCCCATTCTGGGGCAAGCCAAACGACCGCGATTGGCCGGGTGTCCCCTATCGTAAGGCCGGTATCGCCTATGACATGGTACCCGAGCGCCGAACCTGTGACTTGGCGGCCAAGGCCGCCTCCAGCTGCTTCCAACTGGCGTTCCCGCCCACGGTTGGCGGTCAAATCCTGATGGGCCTGCCCACGCTCAACCGCCTGCGCGCCCGCGCTGGAGTCGCGGTGTGGCCCTTCGAAGACTGGACCGAGGCGTCGGTCGTGTTGGCAGAAATCTGGCCTGGTCTCATTGAACCGGCGGTCAAGGCCACGCAAATGGACGATATCCGCGATGCCGTGCAGGTGCGCCTGCTGGCAACAGCTCTGTCGCGCCTGCCAGCGGCCACATTGCAGACTTGGATGGTTGATTTGCCGGACGTGGCGCGTGAAGAGGCGTGGATCCTCGGTGCAGGCCACAATACAGAACTCGTTTCATATGCCGAGGACACAGATGCCGCCGCTTAAGAACGACTGTTTCGCCTTGCCGCCCGGCGTCCACTGGACCCCGGTGGACGAGGCTTTGGCTGACCTGCGCACCCGCTTGTCCTGTGTTGTGGGGGAAGAGGTTCTGCCCGTTGCAGACGCGCTTGATCGCATCCTCGCCATTGACATCACTGCCCCGCGCGCTCATCCGCCGCTGCCAAACACGGCAGTAGATGGTTACGGGTTCCTTAACGGACGTGGAGAGGGGGACCACCACATCCCGCTTGTCGCCCAACATATGCCTGCCGGTGCCACCCCCGACGCAAGTGTCCCCGCGGGGACAGCCATTCGTATCCTCACCGGCGCCGCGCTCCCTCCGGGCGTAGATACGGTCATTCTGCAAGAGGATGTGACGGTCGAAGACGGTGCCATCCACTTCACCGGCCCCATCAAGCAGGGGGCCAACACCCGCAAGGCGGGCGAGGATGTCAAGGCCGGCGATGTGATCGCACAGGCCGGGCGCAGGCTGACGCCTGCGGACCTTGCTTTGCTGTCTGCCGTGGGTGTGGCCGAGGGGTCCGTTCGTCGCGCGCTGCGGGTTGGTATCCTGTCCACCGGGGACGAGTTGGTTCAACCGGGCGCTGACGCCGGACCGGGTCAGATCTATGATGCGAACCGGCCCATGTTGCGGGGTCTGATTGCACGTCTCGGGCATGTGCCTGTCGATCTGGGTCATGTGGTTGATGATTGCGAGGCGTTGCGCGCGCGTCTTGATCAGGGCGCAGAGCAAGCGGATGTCATCTTCACCAGTGGTGGTGCGTCTGCGGGGGATGCGGACCACGTGTCGGCCTTGTTGAACGAGGCGGGCGCGATGGCGCTGTGGCGCGTGGCGATCAAGCCGGGACGCCCTTTGGCTTTGGGGATGTGGCAGGGCAAACCCGTCTTTGGACTGCCGGGAAACCCAGTGGCTGCGATGGTCTGCACGCTTGTGTTCGGCGCGCCCGCCCTGTCCGTGTTGGCCGGGGCGGATTGGAAAAGCCCGCAGGGTTTCATGGTCCCCGCGGGTTTTGCAAAGACCAAGAAGGCCGGACGGCGTGAGTTCCTGCGCGCCCGTATGCGCGACGGTCAGGTCGAAGTTTTTGCCTCGGAAGGGTCGGGACGGATCAGTGGGCTCAGCTGGGCCGAGGGATTGGTCGAGCTGCCGGACGAGGCGATGTCGGTGGAGCAGGGCGACCTCGTGCGCTTTATCCCGTGGGCGGGGTTCGGCGCCTAGTCGAACGTACCTGCAACGCGACCGAGCAGCATGAAGGCGCGGGCCGTGCGGGTGTCGCTGAGGGCCGAGATTTCGGCATCTGTCGCCGTCTCGGCAAAGGTGGACACCGTCTGGTCAAAGCGGCGCAGGAAGTGGTGCGCGGCATCGCGGAAGATCGGGTCCTGTTTCATACGACCGGCGGACAGCGCCAGAGATGAACGATCCCTTACACCACCGAGCGGTGCAACGGCACGACCGCGCGCCCCTTGGGCAAATTGGCGCCAAACTTCGGGGCGGGCGCGGTCAGGGCGCAGGTCGTCCATGTAGATGCCGTCCTGGCTGAGCAGGGTCAGGATGTCCTGTGCGGCCTGCACGAGTTTCGAGGTTTCGCGGTCGCGCATGGCCTTGCGCAGCGCGGCGAACCCTTCTTCGTCTTCAGCCGTTTCGGGGAAGTTTAGAGCGCGGATGAAATCCTCGGTCGCAAGCGGTGGCGCGATGTCTTCGGCGCTGGTGCCGAGTGCGAGGGTGGGTTGGTCGCCACCGGCGGGTTGCGGTTGCGCGGTGGGCTGTTGCGCCGGGGCCTGCTCTCGGCGGCTTTGGAAGGTGGCGAGCGCCGTTTCGGTCTTGCGGGTGGCGGCGGCAATCTCGTCCAGTTTGCGGGCCACAGATGGCTCGTCGGCGACGTTGCGCCCCTGGTTCTGAGCGATGTAGGCCTGCCGGATCGCATCGATGGCTGTCTGCAAACGCTGGCTTTCCTCGCGCATCACCTTGCTGGAGCGTGCCGCTGTCGCGGCCACCCAGATCATGGCGATGGGCATGAACACCGCAAGCATCGTGATCAGAAAGCGCAAGCCTTCGCCCGTCCCCGCGGGGTCATCACCAGCCAGCAGGAAATAGGCCGCCGCCCCGACCAGCCAGATGGCGGTCAAGACAAGGGCAGCGATCTCGATCCCTGTGACTCCCTCCGCGCTGGGTTTGTCGTAGATACCCAGGGGAGTCGGGCGCGCTTGTGGTTCGGGCTTTTCGGCCATGGCCTCAGCTATAGCTGATTTTCAGGACTTCATAGGACTTTTCGCCGCCCGGCGTGCGCACTTCGACGCTGTCGCCCTCTTCCTTGCCGATCAATGCACGGGCGATGGGCGATTTTATGTTCAAAAGGCCCTTTTCGATGTTGGCCTCGTATTCGCCAACGATCTGATAGGTCTTTTCCTCGTCCGTATCCTCGTCCACCAGCGTCACGGTCGCGCCGAACTTGATGGCCCCGGAAAGCTTGGTGGGATCGATCACTTCGGCCAGCGAGATGACACTCTCAAGCTCTTTGATCCGGCCTTCGATAAAGGACTGCTTTTCCTTGGCCGAATGGTATTCCGCGTTCTCGGACAGGTCACCATGTTCGCGCGCCTCGGCGATCGCCTTGATGATCGCAGGGCGTTCTTCGCTTTTGAGGTGCTTCAATTCCGTTTCCAGTGCGGTCGCACCGGCGCGGGTCATTGGGATCTTTTCCATTGGCGTCGTCCTAATAACAGGCGGCGGCCCGCGATGGAGCCGCCGTTGTTTGCGATAGGAGATACCTGACCCAATGGGGCGGGGGAATGCAAGGGGGAATGGGGGCCAGCCCCCGTCGCTGCGCGACTCCCCCATGGTATTTTCAGTCAGAAGAAGACCTAGTCATACTGCACGACCTCGTATTCGATGTTGTCTGCGTCGTGGAAATAGAAGCGACGGCCCGGTTCGTAGTCACCGTGGTTGCCAGTTTCAAATCCCTTGGCCTTGATGGCCTTTTCCATCCCGTCGAGGTCATCCGTGACCACGGCCAGATGGTTCAAGCCACCGACGGTGTTGTAGTTGTCATCTGTTGCCTTGCCCGGCGCGCCCGGTGTGTATAGCGCCAGATAGTGCGCGTCGGTTCCCACGTGTACGGTGCGCCCGCCCGCCATCGCGGCTCCGGCCCACCGGATATGCCAGCCAAAGAGGTCGCACATCCATGCTGCGGTCGCATCCGGGTCGGACACGGTGAGATTGGTGTGTTCGAGCATTGCGGGCATGGTCTGGTCCTTTCTTCATGCAGTCTTTCCTTTTCAGGTCGATGAGGGCATCCTGCGACCTCAAGTTAACTTGAGGTCAAGGACTTTTTTCATGGCTGCATCCGAGGGATTGAGCATTGGCGAAATCGCGGCACGGACAGGGTTGGCAGTGTCGGCCATTCGTTACTATGAGGACGAGGGATTGGTGGCCCCGTGGCGCAATGCAGGTGGGCAGAGACGGTTTCAGCGTGCCGATATCCGGCGGCTGAGCTTTATCATGGTGGCGCAGCAATTCGGGTTCACCCTGGCCCAGATCAAGGCGGAACTGGACCTGTTGCCGCGCCACCGTGCCCCGAACAAGCGGGACTGGGCGCGTATCAGTGTGGAATTTCGAGAAGGTCTGGATGAGCGTATCGCGCGGCTGGAAAAACTGCGCGATACGTTGGATGGGTGCATCGGCTGTGGCTGCCTGAGCCTTGAGGTTTGCGCGCTGTACAATCCGAAGGATACCGCGGCGGACAAGGGCCAGGGGCCACGCTACCTGATGGGGGATACGCCGCCCTAGTGGTAGGTTTGCCCGATCAGGACCGTCGGCGTGACATTCGTGAAGTTGGGCAGATCGGCCATCACCGGGTCCGAGGCTGCCATCGCTGCATCCATGGCGGCTTGGTCAGCAAAGACAACTGTGGCGATTGCATGAAAGCCAGGCGGAGAGTCGGGCCCGCCTGCCAACCCCTTGGTCACCACCATGTTTTGGATATGTGCGCCCATGTGCTCGTTCACGAGATCAATATGGGTGGATTTGTAGTACGCATCATCAAATGTGCTGCTGTCGCTTGTCGGGTAAAGCACTTGCAGTGTCATGGGCATCTGTTTGGTCCTTCAATTGCATATGCGCACCATGAGCGCATTCACGGATTCGGCAAACTGGCATGGACCCAAGTGCGTCGAAGTGAACCGCATGAGTTTGCGTATTTGATTTGCTTGACGTGATGCGCCGCCACGTCATTTCCCATAACGTGTCGTCGTTTCGTGAATTTTTGATGGATTTTTTCACGAAGACAGTACACCACATTGCGCAAAGCCTATCTGTAGGCTAGCGACACGGAAATTTGCGCAAAGGCGCGGGAGAATAGGGGAGCCGCCACATGGCAGAGATTGAACGCGAAGCGATGGAATATGACGTGGTGATCGTTGGGGCTGGCCCGGCGGGCCTGTCAGCAGCCATTCGTCTCAAGCAGCTGGACGCCGACCTGAACGTGGTTGTGCTGGAAAAGGGGTCCGAAGTGGGCGCCCATATCCTGTCCGGCGCTGTCCTGGATCCCTGCGGTCTGGACGCGTTGATTCCTGATTGGAAGGAAAAGGGCGCGCCGCTGAATGTGCCGGTCAAGGACGACAATTTCTACATGCTGGGCGAGGCGGGTCAGGTCCGTATTCCCAACTTCCCCATGCCCCCTCTGATGAACAACCACGGCAACTACATCGTCTCTATGGGCAATGTGTGTCGCTGGATGGCCGAGCAGGCCGAGGAGATGGGTGTTGAGATTTTCCCCGGCATGGCCTGTTCCGAGTTGGTTTACGGCGACAATGGCGAAGTGAAGGGCGTTGTGGCCGGTGTGTTCGGCTTGGAAGAAGACGGGTCCATTGGCGAAAACACCGAGCCGGGCATGGAGCTGCACGGCAAGTATGTCTTCCTGTCCGAAGGTGTACGCGGGTCGCTGTCAAAAGAGGTGATTGCCAAGTACGGTCTGAGCGACGGGAAAGAACCGCAGAAATTCGGCCTTGGCATGAAAGAGATCTGGGAGATTGATCCCGAGAAGCACAAGGAAGGCTCTGTCACTCACACGATGGGTTGGCCCCTTGGGTCGAATGCCGGGGGCGGATCGTTCATCTATCACCTTGAGAACAATCAGGTTTATGTCGGGTTTGTGGTCCACCTGAACTACAAGAATCCGCACCTGTTCCCCTATATGGAATTCCAGCGCTTCAAGCATCACCCGATGGTGGCGGACCTGCTGAAGGGCGGGAAGCGCGTGGCCTATGGTGCGCGGGCAATCTCTGAAGGTGGATACCAGTCGATGCCGAAGATGGTGGCCCCCGGTGTGGCGCTGCTGGGCTGCTCGGTTGGTATGGTCAACGTGCCGCGCATCAAGGGCAACCACAATGCGATGCTGTCGGGTAAGGCGGCTGCAGAGGCGGCGTTTGACGCGATCAAGGCAGAGCGGTCCGGTGACGAGCTGACCGCTTACGAGACCGAGGTGCGCGAAGGTGCCATCGGCAAGGACCTCAAGAAAGTGCGCAACGTCAAACCGCTGTGGTCCAAATATGGTCTGACCGCGTCGCTGGTGCTGGGCGGCTTCGACATGTGGACCAACACACTGGGCTTTTCGCTGTTTGGCACCGTTGGTCACGGCAAGAGCGATGCCGATGCCACCGAAGAGGCGAGCAAGCACAAGCCCATCGATTACCCCAAGCCAGATGGGACATTGTCTTTCGATCGCCTGACCAATGTGTCGTTCAGCTTCACCAACCATGAGGAAAGCCAGCCTGCGCACCTCAAGCTGGCCGATGCGACGATCCCGGTGGCGCAAAACCTGCCGAAATACGCGGGCCCCTCGGCCCGGTATTGCCCGGCCGGCGTCTACGAATTCGTGGAGGAAGAGGGCAAGGACACGCGCTTTGTCATCAACTTCCAGAACTGCGTGCACTGCAAGACCTGTGACATCAAGGACCCGGCCCAGAACATCAACTGGACCACGCCGCAAGGTGGGGACGGGCCGAACTATCCGAATATGTGATGGGTGCGCGATCATGCGCAAAATCTGATATAGAACGACGCCGGGCCCTGTGCCCGGCGTTTTTTCTGGCGCGCAACCGCTGACCATTTCGCGAGGTTACATTGCACATGTGCGCAGACGTGCTAGCCTATCGCCCAACAACAGGCAAAAGGCAGTGCATCCCGTGATCCGATCGCTTCTTTCAAGTGTCGCTTTGGCCGCCGTGCTGGCGACCACCCCGCATATCGCCCCCGCGCAATCCGTGGCCGGATCGTATCTGGCAGGACGGCATGCTGCGATCACAAGCGATTTTGAGGCAGCGGCCCGGTACTACCAGGCTGCGCTGGCCCGAGATCCAGGCAATGTCGAGCTGATGGAGGACGCCATCGTCTCGCAACTGGCGCTGGGCCGCGTGGATCGCGCCCTGCCTATTGCACGCATCGTCGAAGAGAAGGAAGTGCGCAGCCAGGCCGCGCATATGGTCGTTATCGCCGACCTGTTGGCACAGGAAGACTATGCCGGCTACTTGGAGCGGGATACCGAGGCGCTGGGCATCGGCCCGCTTGTTGACGGTCTACTGAACGCTTGGGCCCTGGTCGGCACCGAGGATGTCGAGGGGGCATTGGCCGCCTTTGACGCCGTGTCTGAACAACGGGGCGTGCGCGGTTTTGCCATGTATCACAAGGCGATGGCGCTGGCAGGTCTAGGCCAGTTCGAAGCCGCCGGAGAGATTTTCGAAGCCGAAGGGTCTGGTCCCTTGCAGCAGACGCGCCGCGGCGCCATGGCGCGCGCTGAAGTGCTGTCGCAACTGGGGCGCAATGACGAAGCCATCGCGTCGCTGGATGCAGCCTTTGGCACCGTGACCGACCCGGAGCTGGATGCAATGACACTCGCGCTTCAGGCGGGGGAGAGGCTGGCCTTCACCCATATCACCTCGGCGCGCGACGGAATGGCAGAGGTGTTTTATTCACTGGCAGGTGCACTGCGGCAGGATGCAGGTGCGGATTACACCCTGCTTTATGGCCGCATTGCGCGGCATCTGCGGCCGGATCATGTTGACGCGCTGCTGCTGAATGCTGATCTGTTGGAGACGCTGGAACAGTACGAGCTGGCAAATGCGGCTTACAAACAAGTACCCGCTGATCATCCCGCATTTCATGCAGCTGAATTGGGCCGTGCCGCGGCCTTGCGCGAATCTGGCAAGCCTGATGCTGCCATCGAAGTGCTGGAACAATTGGCGAAACGGTTTGGTGATCTGCCGTTGGTGCATTCGACCTTGGGCGATGTCTTGCGCCAGCAAAGCCGGTTTGAGGATGCCGTTGCAGCCTACGACCGCGCGCTGGACCTGACCGACGCGGAGGATCGGCGCGCATGGTTCCTGCACTATGCGCGTGCCATTTCGCACGAACGCCTCAAGGAATGGCCCGAGGCCGAGGCCGACTTCCGCCGCGCGCTGGAGTTGAACCCGGGTCAGCCGCAGGTCTTGAATTACCTCGGCTATTCGCTGGTCGAGAAGCAGATCAAGCTGGATGAAGCGCTGGAGATGATTGAACAGGCGGTCGAGGCAAGCCCGGACAGCGGGTACATTGTCGATAGCCTTGGCTGGGTTCTGTATCGTCTGGGCCGGTACGAAGAAGCGGTTGGTCATATGGAGCGCGCCGTCGAGCTGATGCCGGTCGATCCGGTGGTCAACGATCACCTGGGCGACGTGTACTGGGCGGTTGGTCGCGAACGCGAGGCACGCTTTCAATGGATGCGCGCCCTGAGTTTCGTCGATCCTGCCGACACGGATGGTGAGGCTGACCCGGCACGGATGCGCCGCAAGCTGGAAGTAGGCCTTGACGCGGTGCTGGCCGAAGAGGGCGCCGAGCCGTTGCAGGTGGCGGATGGCGATTGAGGTCTTTGCGCCTGCCAAGATCAACCTGACACTACACGTGACCGGGCAACGCTCGGATGGCTATCACCTTCTGGATTCCCTTGTCGTTTTTGCCGATGTGGGTGATCGGCTGACGATTGACCCTGCGCCTCGGATGCGTGTGGACGTGTCGGGGCCGTTCTCCGTTGGCGTGCCAAGGGATGAACGGAACCTCGTCTGGCGCGCAGCAGAGCTGGCGGGCGTGGCCGCGCAGATTTCCCTGGAAAAGAACCTGCCCCATGGGGCGGGCATCGGAGGCGGGTCATCTGATGCGGCTGCCGTTCTACGCGCTCTGGGCGCCGAGGCGCACGCGCTGGCGTTGGGTTCGGATGTTCCGGTCTGCCTGCTGGATGTGCCGCAGCGGATGCGTGGGATTGGAGAGAACGTGGTGCCCATCGGTGGCGTGCCCGCTTTACATCTGGTGTTGGTCAACCCGGGTATTCACGTGCCCACACCGGATGTGTTCAAACGTCTGAGAACAAAAGACAATCCGCCGATGGACGCCCGTTTACACTGGCCGGATCGCGCGGGGTTTCTGGCGTGGTTGGTCGAACAGAGGAACGACCTGCAAGCGCCCGCGTCGTCCGGAAATCCGGCGATACTGGCGGCATTGAAGACCCTGAAAGGGGCCGAATTTGCGCGCATGTCGGGATCAGGCTCGACCTGTTTCGGTGTCTATTCTGACGCAGAGGCAGCGCGCGATTCGGCTGCGGAGATCTCAAGTAAGCAGCCCCGGTGGTGGGTTCGGGCAGTCACGACGGTTGGGTCTTAGGCAGGGCGGTCAGTTGATCCGTTCGACCACGTAGTCGGCAAGATCGATCAGCATATCGCGTAGGTCATGCGCGGGCAGGGTGCCGAGTGACGACTTGGCCTTGTCCGCCCATTCGATGGCATCGCGCTTTGTCTCTTCCAGCGTATTGTGCTTGTTCAAAAGGTCCAGCGCGTGGTCGAGGTCGCCTTCGTCCTGCTGTCCCTTTTCGATGGTGCGCGACCAAAAAGCGCGTTCTTCGGCATCTGCCTTGGCGACAGCCTTGATCACCGGCAGCGTTAGCTTCCGTTCGCGGAAATCGTCGCCCACGTTTTTGCCCGTGGCCGAGGATTGGCCCTGGTAGTCCAACAGGTCATCGACAATCTGGAAAGCGATTCCAAGCGCATCGCCATAGTCGAACAGGGCCTGCGTTGTTGCAGCGTCCTTGCCCGCGATCACGCCACCCACTTCCATAGCGGCTGAGAACAGGGCCGCAGTTTTGCCCCGCACCACCTGAAGATATATCGCTTCGTTCGTGGCAAGGTCCTGGGCGGCCGTCATTTGCAGCACTTCGCCTTCGGCGATGGTGGCAGCCGCGTCTGACAGGATGCGCAGGACAGAGATGTTGCCGGTTTCGGTCATCAACTGGAAGCTGCGGGCGAACAGGTAGTCGCCGACCAGAACCGAGGATTTGTTGTCCCACAGCAGGTTCGCGGTGGGCCGACCGCGCCGCTGGGCGCTCTCATCGACCACGTCATCGTGCAACAGGGTGGCTGTGTGAATGAATTCGACTGTGGCAGCGAGGTGCACGTGGTAGGGGCCGGAATAGCCGCACAGATGGGCCGAGGCGAGCGTCAGCATGGGCCGCAGACGTTTGCCGCCTGCTTCGACCAAGTGGCGGGTCACTTCAGGGATTCGGGGGGCGTGTTCCGATGCCATGCGGTCACGGATCAGGTCATTCACCCCCTCCAGATCAGTCGCAAGATAGCTGGCAAGCCGGTCATGCGGCTTTGCGATTGTGGACGCGTCCATCACTTTCCCCATAGCACCCCTCGACAGTTAGGCCGGTGTGCCCCTACATCCATGATATGAAGGAACTTTTGCGCAGCACCGACCCGACGATCATCGCCTTTGCCTCCGCCCTTCTTGAGGGCGAGGATATAGACTGCTTTCAGATGGACGTAAATATGAGCGTCCTTGAAGGTGGCATCGGAATTTTCCCCCGCAGGCTGATGGTGCGGGAGGATGACTATGACGCCGCTTTGCGGGTTGTGACCGACAATGACATCGATCTTGGACGCTGACCTGACCCATGACGCTTTTCTGGGCGGGCGGCTGCATCTGTGGCAGCCGCGCGATGGGTATCGGGCGGGCGTTGACCCGGTGTTGCTGGCGGCTTCGGTCCCGGCAAAAGCAGGGCAATCCGTGTTGGATCTGGGATGTGGTGTGGGCGCTGCAGCCTTGTGTCTTGGCGCGCGGGTGCCAGGGCTTGAGCTGGTAGGTGTCGAGCGGCAGGCTGACTATGCCGCACTTGCGGTTCGAAACGGATTGCAGGCCCATACTGCTGACCTGACCGATATGCCCGCAGAACTGCGAGATCGCAGCTTTGATCATGTTCTGGCCAATCCCCCATATTTCGATCGCGCGGCGGGCCATGTGGCCGAGGATTCGGGGCGCGAGGCGGCGCGTGGTGTGGAAACGCCCGTTGCCGCCTGGATCGATGCGGCGGCCCGCAGGTTGCGGCACAAGGGGTATCTGCACATGATCTATCGGGCCGAGCGGGTGCCGGACCTGTTGGCCGGTGCTGCGGGAAGGCTGGGTAGCCCTGAGATTTGGCCCCTTTCCCCACGAACTGGAAAGGCGGCAGAGTTGGTTATTTTCCGGGCACGCAAAAATGGGCGTGCAGATTTTCGCCTGCATTTTCCGGTCATTTTACACGAGGGCGCACGGCACGAGAGGGATGGCGAAAGCTATACCCATGAAATTCGGTCGGTTTTACGCGAAGGGGCTGCGCTGCACCTTTAATCCGACGTTGACCATACATACATTTTGTAGGTCCACATGCTGCGCCTGCGGCGTGACTTATGAGCAAAGCTGTGCTTGGCTGTGGAGGCAACTTTGTCAGCAAGGAGGACTGCATGAGCGTGATCGCCCATCTCGAAGAGTTGAAAAAGAAGCACCAGACCCTGAGTGATCAGGTTGAGACGGCCCAACGATCGCCGGGCGTGGATCAGATGGAAGTGGCCACCATGAAAAAGCAGAAGCTGAAACTGAAAGAGGAAATTGCCCGACTTTCGAGTTAGGGGACACCTTTCAGGCTGGCGCGGGCTGCCAGGAGCGCTCCGCCAGTGATCAGGATGGCCGCAAGGGTCAGTGACCAACTGGGCGCAGCAACGCCAGCCAGTACCAGGACGACAGTCGACAAGAGCGGCGCCGCATAGGATGCGGTGCCGAGCAACTGGATGTCGCCGCGTTTCACGCCGATATCCCAGACGTAGAAGGCAAGGCCGACTGGGCCAAGGCCCAGTAAAATGGCACTTACCCATCCCAATCCACCGGATGGCCAGACCGTTTCTTCAAACATCAGATGCATGGGCAGCGACAGAATGGCGCTCGCCACGCAGAACACCGCGACAGAAGCGGTCGGGACGGTTCCAAAACGGCGCGACAGGACGGAATAGCTGGACCATGTGACCGCACAGGCCATGGCAAGCAGATAGCCGGGCAAGGCCGCCGCATCGAAACCCGCGGCCCCTCCAGTGACGATCAGCGCCGCGCCCGCAAAACCAACCATCGCCCCCAGCACGTGACCGCTGCGGAGCGTTTCGCCCGGCAGCAGGCCGGAAAACAGAACAATCAGCAGGGGCCAGAGATAGGCAATCAGGCTCGCTTCTGCCGCAGGGGCGAGGCGTAGGGCCGAAAAGTACAAGGCGTGATAGCCAAACAGCCCCAATGTGCCCATGAGATAGACATGCATTGGCACGGCTCTCAATTGGCCCAGACCACCGCTGATCGCGGTCCAGAGCAGGCCCAGCGTGCCACCCATGGCAAAGCAGATAGCGTTCAGTAGAAATGGCGGTGTGGGTGCCGAGCCAACAGTCAGCAGCGCCAACACACCCCAAAGCAACACGGCCACAAATCCGATCAGGGTCGCGGTTGTGCGTGTCATGCAGTCTGAAAATCGGATGAAGGTTTGCGGATCATGCGGTCGGTGATGTGGCTGGTCTTGTCAATCTCTGTGATCATCCAATCAAGGAAGGCGGCAATGTGGGGTCGCGTTTCGGCCCCTTCGGCGCAGAGAAACCGGAAACGCACCCCAGTGTCCAGCGCGTTCGGCCAAGGGGCCACAAGGCGGCCATCATGCATATCCTTGACCACTAGGGATCGCCGGCCCAGCGTGACACCCATCCCGGCCAGCGCGGCGTCGACGGCGTGGTCCGCCTGACTGAAACGGGCGCCATGGGTCGGGGCAAAGTCGATTCCCATCATCCGAAACCACGTGGACCAGTCCGCGCTTGGTTTGAGGTAGGCGATGCTGTCGTCAAAGATCAGCGGTGCGTCCTTCAGGCTTTCAGGTGTCGGGTATTGTGCCGCAAGTTCGGGTGTCATCACCGGACAGACCCATTCCATGGCCAGCAGCTTGCTGAACATGTCCTCGTCCTTGCCGGTTCCAAAGCGGATGGCAACATCGACCCCATCGCGGTTGAGGTCGACCATTTTCAGGGAGGCCGAAAACCGCAATTCGATCTCTGGATGCGCTTGCGCAAAATCGTAGAGCCGGGGCGCGAGCCACTTTGCGGTAAAGGCGGGGCCAGCGGTGACGGTGAGCGTGCCAGTATCCATGGTCCGTTCGGCTGCGCGCCAGGCGGCGGCGAGCGTCTGGAACCCATCGGCCATGCCTGGGGCCATGGCTCGGCCCGCTTCCGTCAATTCAACGGCGCGGTTCAGGCGGTGAAACACTTGGGTGCCCAGGTGTTCCTCAAGCGATTTGATCTGAAAGCTGAGTGCTGCGGGTGTGACATGCAACTCTTCTGCCGCCTTCGCAAAGGACATGTGGCGGGCGGCGGCGTCAAAGGCACGCAAGGCGGTCAAGGGGGGGAGGCGATCAGGCATATTCGGTTAAGTACAGCTTAAGTGAAGTAATGGAAAGTCTCGTTTGTGCGCTTGCGAAAAAGGGCACATATTCATCTCAATTCAGAAACGTTGATCCAGAAAAGGATACGGCCCATGATTGAGACATCCGCACATCCCGCCATCCGCCAAGGTTTGGAACGCGCTCATGCTGAGCGTGGAGCAGCGCTCGCAGGCGCATTGAACTGGCTGTTTGGGGGCAAAGTTTCCCGCTGATGCGCGCGCGGCATCTTACGGGATAAAGAAGGGCCGGTGCAGCGATGCACCGGCCCTTTTTCATGTCGAATTGGATGGGCGTCAGACGAAGAACTGCGCGCCGTTGGCCGAGATGGTTGAGCCGTTGATAAAGCCCGAATCGTCGGAGGCGAGGAAGACGACGCAGCGTGCAATCTCTTCCGGTTCGCCCAGACGACCCGCTGGGATCTGGCCGATAATGCTTTCACGGACTTTCTCAGGCACGGCCATGACCATTTCTGTGGCGATGTAGCCGGGGCAGATCGCATTGGCGGTGATGCCTGCACGCGCGCCTTCCTGGGCCAGGGACTTCACGATGCCCAGATCGCCCGCTTTTGTTGCGGCGTAGTTCACCTGCGCAAACTGACCTTTCTGACCGTTGATCGAGGAGATCACGATGACACGGCCAAACTTGCGCTCGCGCATACCGGACCAGACGGGGTGCACGGTGTTGAACACGCCGGTGAGGTTGGTGTCGATGACCTGATGCCACTGCTCCGGCGTCATTTTGTGGAAAGGGGCGTCGCGCGTAATGCCCGCGTTTGCAACCACGATTTCGATGGGGCCGAGGTCCGCTTCGACCTGTGCGAGGCCGGCTTTCGATTCTTCGTAGTCGGCCACGTTCCACTTGTAGGTCTTGATGCCTGTCTCGTCTGTGAACTTCGCGGCGGCTTCGTCATTGCCCGCATAGGTGGCGGCGACGGTGTATCCAGCGTCTTTCAAGGCTTTCGAAATGGCCTCGCCGATACCGCGGGAACCGCCGGTGACAAGTGCTACACGGGACATGGGGAGAACTCCTTTTGGGTGTGTTTCGCATTGTTTCGCTCAAATGCGGTCTGGGCGCAACAATATTACGTGCCCACTTTCGTCCTGAGCGAATTTTGATGGGGAAGGGGTAGGCGGCGCCGTGCGGCACCGCCTTGATCTGGATCAGTCGCGTTCGAGGCACATGGCAACGCCCATGCCACCGCCGATGCAGAGTGTGGCGAGGCCCTTCTTGGCGTCGCGGCGCTTCATTTCGAAGAGCAGGGTGTTGAGGATGCGCGCGCCCGAGGCACCGATGGGGTGGCCGATGGCGATGGCGCCTCCGTTCACGTTCACGATCTCCGGGTTCCAACCCATGTCTTTGTTCACGGCGCAGGCTTGTGCAGCAAAGGCTTCGTTGGCTTCCACGAGGTCGAGATCCTCGGGCTTCCAGCCTGCTTTCTCCAACGCTTTGCGCGACGCGTAGATCGGGCCGACGCCCATGATCGACGGGTCGAGGCCGACGGTGGCGTAGCTGGCGATGCGTGCCAGGGGCTCGATTCCGCGCTTTTCAGCATTCTCTGCGCTCATCAGCAGCGCGGCGGCTGCACCATCATTCAGGCCCGAGGCGTTGGCGGCCGTGACCGAGCCGTCCTTGGTGAAGGCGGGGCGCAGTTTCTGCATCGCCTCCATGTTGGCGCCGTGACGGATGTACTCATCACTGTCCACCACGATGTCGCCCTTCCGGGTTTTCACGGTGAAGGCGGTGATTTCGTCCGCGAATTTGCCAGCCTTTTGCGCGGCTTCGGCCTTGTTCTGCGAGGCAACGGCAAATTCGTCCTGCATGTCGCGGGTGATTTGCCACTGGTCGGCAACATTCTCTGCCGTCTGGCCCATGTGGTAGCCGTTGAAGGCGTCCCACAGACCGTCGCGGATCATTGTATCGATGTACTTCATGTCGCCCATCTTGTGGCCAGCGCGCAGGGCGGCAGCGTGGGGGCTGAGCGTCATGTTTTCCTGACCGCCTGCGGCGACGATGTCGGCGTCACCTAATGCGATGTGCTGAGCGCCAAGAGCGACGGCGCGCAGGCCCGAGCCGCACACCTGGTTGATGGACCATGCCGCGCTTTCCTTGGGCAGGCCCGCGTTGACGTGCGCCTGACGGGCAGGGTTCTGACCTTGGGCGGCCGTCAGCACCTGGCCCAAGATGGTTTCGGAAACCTCGGACTTGTCGATACCTGCGCGGTCCACAATCGCCTCGAGAACGGTTGCGCCAAGATCATGGGCGGGGGTGTTGGCAAATGAGCCACCAAAGCTGCCAACGGCAGTTCGGGCGGCCGAAGCGATGACGATGTTGGTCATAGGGTCGGGGTCCTCTGTCAGTTTCCTTGAGGACCAATCCGAGACTTTGCACGTCGGTGCGGGCCTCAGAATGGTCCCGCGCTGCGTGTGCAGTATCGGATTCGCTGTGGGGCGACAACTGACGTTATGTCTCAGGCGCGCATGCCAGCCTTTTGTGTTCCCGCGCCCTGACTAAAGAGCCAGTCGGGACGAACCTGGGGGGCCTGGAAGTAGAAACCCTGCAAGCAGTCGGCGCCCATCTGGGTAAGCATTTCGACGTCTTCCTGTTGTTCCACCCCTTCAGCCACGACCAGCATGTCGAAGTGATGCCCGATCTGGATGATTGCAGCAGTCAGTGCCTGGGTGTCCGGGTCGTGCGCGATACCGTTGCAGAACTGCATGTCGATTTTGAGCACGTCAAAGAAGAAGTCCTTGAAGTAGCGCAGCGCGGTATAGCCTGCGCCGAAATCATCCAGCGCAAAGCAGATCCCCTTGGCACTGAGACGATCCATGAAGTCCACGACCAGTTCCGGTTGGTCCATGGCTGACCCTTCGGTAATCTCAAGGATCAGCCGTTCGCCGACCGATTGGTCCTTTTTCAGCCAGCGGTTCAGGGTGTTCATCCAGCGTTGGTAACCAATGGAACGTGCGGACATGTTGATCGACAAACGGATTGAAGGGTTTTCATGCAGGGTGCGCAGCCCCATGTTCAGCGCGATCACGTCAATCTCACGCCCCAGTTCCGCACGCTCAACAACCGGCATGAAATCTTTGGCGGGGATGATGCGCCCAGTCTCGTCCATGACGCGGATCAGCCCTTCGTAAAAGCCGACGCGAGACGGATCATTGGCAATCACGACCGGCTGGAAGGCAAGCATGGTCTGTTGATGCCGGACCGCCTGTTCCACCATCGAAAGCGTGCTGCGATCCCGTGACGATACAGCGGCATTCAGCGGATTGTCCGCCCCTACGGGCATGTTGGAGAACCGGTGTTTCGTCATGGGCTGGCAGCGACCCTTGTGCTTGAAAACTGCTGGCAACATTGTGCCTAAGCTGTAAAAACAGTCTTAATGTTTGCATTTTGTTCCAATTTTAGTTGTTAATCAAAACAAGGGGAATTTGGCATGTTGCACCGCTGTGGATGGGAGGGAGAGGCCCCCGATTACGTGGCCTATCACGACACCGAATGGGGTGTGCCGGAACATGATGCACGCGCGCTGTGGGAGAAGCTGATCCTTGATGGATTTCAGGCCGGGCTGAGCTGGATCACCATCCTGCGTAAGCGCGATGCGTTCCGCGAGGCCTTTGCCGATTTTGACCCGGCGGTCGTTGCGGAATGGGGCGAAGACGACGTGCAACGCCTTTTGACCAATCCCGGCATCATCCGGCACCGCGGGAAGATCGAAGCAACGATCACCAATGCGCGCGCCTATCTCGAGGTTAATGCGACTGTGGGCTTCGATAAATTTCTATGGAACTATGTGGATGGCACGCCGCTTCAGACCAATTTTGCCAGCCGCGATCAGGTCCCTCCGAAGACTAAGTTGAGCGAACAGGTGTCGAAGGATTTGCGGGCTAAAGGGTTCAAGTTCGTGGGACCTACAATCGTCTATGCCTTCATGGAAGCAACCGGCTTGGTCAACGACCACATCACGCCCTGTTTCCGTCATGCTGAATGTGCCGCCTTGCGTGGACCGGCCTAGCCGTTGACTCTACCGATTCTCGTCGTATAAGCGCGGCTTCATTGGTGTTGGTGGCCTTCGCAAGAAGATCCCTGTCGTCCCGGCCAAATCCGGGGAGAGGACAACGCCCTTCGAAAACCTAAACGAAGGAGATCAGCCGTGACAAAACGCACGTCTGCCAAGTACAAAATTGATCGCCGTATGGGCGAAAACATTTGGGGTCGTCCCAAATCCCCCGTCAACCGTCGTGAATATGGCCCCGGCCAACACGGTCAGCGCCGCAAGGGCAAGCTGTCCGACTTCGGTATCCAGCTGCGCGCCAAGCAGAAGCTGAAAGGCTACTACGGCGACCTGACCGAAAAACAGTTCCGACGCATCTATGCCGAAGCGGTTCGTGTGGGCGGTGACACCGGTGAAAACCTTGTCGGTCTGCTGGAGCGTCGCCTCGACGCAGTTGTATACCGCGCGAAATTCGTGGCGACTGTCTTTGCCGCACGTCAGTTCGTGAACCACGGCCACGTCAAAGTGAACGGTCGCAAAGTCAACATCCCCTCCTACCGCGTGAAAGAGGGTGACGTGATCGAAGTGCGTGACCGTT
>NZ_JBYNDP010000013.1:0-19624 GCF_059783535.1 Tateyamaria sp.
TTTTGGCATACGGTAGCGGAGGATGTGTTTGGACCCAAGAGCCGGTTTGAGGCCATCGTTCTGGATGCTGCAACGTGTTCCAAGTTCCGCTTTGAATCCGCAGTTCCCCGTGCATAATTTCTGGAAGTGGGCACTATTCCTTTGAGATATTGGGCTATGAAAACAAAATTCTGCGAGATTTTCGGAGTTGAACATCCGGTTGTTTTGGCGCCCATGGCAGGCGTGGTCTCTGACGCATTGGTCGCTGCAGTCAGTAATGCAGGTGGTCTCGGTTTGGCCCCGCTTTGGCATGTCAGCGCAGATGAGCTTCGGACGTCAGTCCGCAACATAAAGCAACTGACCAGCAAACCGTTTGGCGTGAATCTAAACATGGATTTCCCGAGCATGGAGCATCTCGATGCCTGCCTGGAAGAAGGTGTCGAAATCATTTCATTGTTCTGGCAACCGCCTGGAGAGTTTTTGGCTCGTGCGCAATCGGGAGGTGCGAAAGTCATATACAGTGCAGGCGACGCCGCTGACGCAAAGGCTGCTGCGGAACTGGGTGCAGACGCCATTTGTGCGCAAGGTTGGGAAGCTGGCGGGCATGTGCGGGGCACTGTCGGCAGCATGGCATTGATACCTGCTGTCGTTGACATTGTCGGTGATATTCCGGTTGTGGCAGCAGGCGGGATTGCAGATGGACGAGGATTAGCCGCAGCACTCTCGTTGGGTGCCTCCGCGGTATGGGTCGGAACCAGGTTTCTTGCTGCATCAGAGGCCAACGTTCACCCAGACTATCTTTCTCACCTTCTAGCCGCATCGGAGAATGACACGGCCCACTTTGACGATCTTTTCGATATCGGTTGGCCCAATGCGCCGCACCGTGTTTTGAAAAACAGCACAACAAAAATGTGGGAGGAGTCAGGTCGGCTTCCGCTTGGTCAAAGACCCGGAGAAGGAGATGTTGTTGCTTCAACTTCAACCGGGGGTGAAGTGTTGAGGTATCAAAGCAAAACACCTTCTTCTGACCTCACCGGGAACATTGAAGCCGTCTCAATGTGGGCGGGGCAAGGCGTCTCTATGGTCAAGGAAGTGCAATGTGCAAGCGACATTGTTCTCGAAATAGTTAATGAAGCGGAAGTGACTTTGCAGCGAATTCTATGTCGCTGATTGCGCGTCGTGACTCGAGAAGCGGACGTTGGAGCAGCCGCAAAAAACGGCAGCAAAGTCCGCGTTGTGTGAGTTCGACACGCGCAAAGTCTCGCACGGGCAGCGAATGACCACTCCGACGACACTGCATTGCCGAGTTGGATTGTGCGACGAGTTTCCGCAGAAGGATCAAATGGCAGCTGCAAGCTAAGCTGCAGCTGCCATTCTTGGAGCTCGACTAGTACTGGATCGCGTATCCGGCAGCCAGTTCGCCGTCGCTGCGGCGTTGCGTGATCCGCAGTTCCGCGCCGGACCCGCGCGCCTCGGGCGATCCGATCATTAACGGGAACAATTGACGCTCGCCCGCCAAGACCGGCAATTCGTAGACAGAGCCGCCGCGCAACAGCACCACCTCTTTGCCTTTGAATTTCGTGATCGTCGCGGCGCTGCGTGGCCGTTCCAGCTGATCACGTAGCCGAAGGCGCGTGCTGGGTGAGACAAGCATTTCCAAACGACGGTTATCGACAAGCTCCAACTCCATCAGTGCTTCGGAACGGAAGGTAATGCCACCCAGAAAATCGCGTCCGATGGCCCTGATTTCCGGCTTGTCAGGGGTTTCTTCCACGGCGCCGAGTGGCGGCAGACCTGATTTCACCGCACCTTCTTTGACGGCCCTAAGCAATTGCGCCATCAGCTTTTCGTCACCAAGGCACAGAATGATCCGTTCGTTCTGACGGAACCTGCTTGCATCCACCACAAGCGATCGCATGCGTCCACCGGACATGAAACCACCGATGATCCCTGTCAGGTCAGACGATGAATCGGTTGCATCGTCGATGGTGATATTCCGCTGGCAGATGTTGTTGAACCGCCGAATGTCGATCGCACTGCCGCTGGGAGCGACGGGACCATCATGTGGTGAGGCCTCGAGCAGCAGGCACGGATGCCAATTTACCGTCGACCCGCCCACAACCACACTGGCAGGCGGCACGAGGGCTTCTGGCCACGTCATTTTGACGATGCGATCTTCGCCGGGCAGCAGATCATCGACCCGGATTTCGTCAATGAGATAGGTGCCAGGCACCAATGGGTTCGGGATAGGATCGCCAGGGCGAATGGAGGGAATGAATTCCTGAGGATAGCGGAATTCAAACCCGGGGTAGTGGCAGATCATGCCACGCACATAGACTTCTGTCGCTGTGGCAACGCCGTTGTTCCTGACCCGCGCAAAGACATAGTTGTCCTGGCCACGGACCGCGTTTTGGTGCGGTGGGTTGGCATTGTAGGCGAGCGCAGGGATTGGATCGTTTGTTGCCCGAACCCAGATGTCGGGGCTTTGTGCATGCCAGCCCGGCGATGGAACAGCGCCCGTGTCGCTTTGGTTTTCGCGCACCACCACATCGGATGCAAACGCGCCGTCGCGCGCCGCAATGACGGCTGCATCAACGTTGACGCGGCCATAACCATACCACTGAGAAAACTCGGCAACGCCGTCGCCGTCATTGTCGACATAGTTGCCGGTTGGGTCAGTATTGCCAGCATGGATACGCACCGCCGTTGTCCGCAGGATGTTACGCACCTGGATCCAATTCAGTGATGGGTCCGTCGACAGAACGAGCGCTGCGGTACCTGCAATTGTAGGCGAGGCATGGCTGGTTCCGCCAAAGTTGGTGCTATAGTCATTCGCAACTGCCGGTGGCACAGCGCCGTTCAGGGCACCTGTGCCGACATTGACGGTTGTTGTCGTCGGGTCGACCAAGCCACCGTTGTAGGCGGTGTGAGACGGTGCAACGATGTCCATCTCGGGCCCGAACGGGTTGTAAAGCGCGCGTTGATCGGTGATCGCGGCGATATTGGTTGTGTTCCCGCTGGGATCCGGGCTGCTGCTGTTGGTGGGGTTTGTTGGATTGGCACCGATACTTGCCCCAACTGCAATCGTCCGCTCATAGGACGCAAAGCGGCGCACATTTGTGAACTGCACATAGCCCAGATTGCCGGTGGAAAACGTCACAACGCATCCGCGGCCGTTGCGACCATAAACGGTCAGAAAATCAAAGCAGTCGCGCAGCGCGTTGGACAACGCACCGTTGGTCACGCCCCAGGAGTTGGCAATGACGTCCGCGGGCTGGGTTGGAACTGCCGGAAATGCCACATTGGTGTTTCCGGTGTTGAACCCGGCGGACCAGATAAACGCATCCGCCATTTCAATTCCTGTTGCCGGGTTTGCGATCCTGCCCCCAATGAGGCGACAATTCGGGGCAACCCCCGCGATGCCAAGATTGTTGCTGAACGCTGCCGTTGCGGTTCCAGATGTCTGCGTCCCGTGCGTCCCGCTGAGCCCAGCGACAGTTTGCGCCGTCAGATTGTTGAAATTGAAGGAGGTGAGCATCTTGGATGCTCCGTCCGTCAAGTTCGCCGTCAGATCAGGGTGGTTGGGGGTGACACCGTTCACATCAAAAACAGCGATGCAAATATCCGGGCTGCCGCCACGCAGATTGACATCAATGTCATCCAAGGTGTCCCAGGCTTCATCTGCATTGATCAGTGGCAGGTGGCTTTGCAGGCCATAGAGTGTGTCGTTTGGCATAAAGGCATCGTTTTCGATGACGTACAGGATTTGCGGTTCCGCGTAGTCTACCTCTTTCATATTGTTGAGCTTTTCGGCCAGCTCAAGCAGGTCATAGTCAGGTAGCCCGGCACGTTCGACCATGTAGGCATTGCCAGCATAATTGACCGTTCGCTGTATACGTAGGCCAAATTCACGCAAAATTTTCGTGGCCACATCATCGCCGACATCGCCGCCAAAACGGACAACCATTTCATTCGTCAAACCCTGCAGGGGGTTATCCTTGCCGCGTTCGATGACCGCACCAAAGATCACGTTCGCATCGCGACGGGCAGCGAGGCGGGCAAAACCGCTGAGCGCCTGCGTCGCATTTTCGATGCCATTGGGTGTTTCGATCAGAACAAAATCGCTGTCCAATGGTTGATCGGCACTGTCCGTCATCTTGAGATCAAGGCGTTTGAGTCCGACTTCTTCCAGCAGTTCATCGACTTCGAACTTGCTTTCTTCGCCCATGCGCACCGTCGCAAGAACCGCATCCTGTCTGCTGCGGAAGTGCATTGGACCATCAGCAGTAGGATAATGTGGGTCGTTTCTGCGGCCCAACGATACGACTGCCGAATTCGGCCCCGGTGTCAGATGAACCTCGCGGGTGTCAGCTTGCAACGTCGACACGTCGGGTTTCACTGTGAGGATGTAGGTTCCGGGAGCGATTCTTGGCGCCTCGAACGCGCCATGCGCATTCAACTTGAGGCTTTGCTCATCTTCTTTTCCAGTGAGTGTTACGCTGGCCTTGGTAATGGTCTTCGCATCGCGATCCGTGAGGAAAACCTGAAGGGATGTTACACGTGTCATAATGCATCTCCTAAAAAGTGAATTTTAAAAAAGTAGAGTTCGTCGAAATTTGACGGGAGGTCGTTTCGTTGGGCTAAAAAATCCCAGTACCTCTGAGCCAATCATACACGAAATCGCCTGAATTTGTTAGTCAGGATCTCGTACGGAGAAGATTGCCCTGGCCGTCTGGGCCTCGATCTCAGTCATCTCGCGCTCGATATCGAGCAATTCCACGGCAAGATCGGCACCCTGACAGCCGAGCAAAGAGTTCGAATTCAAAGGCAGTCTTGGACCCAAGCGGTGCGTCAACTCATTGCCCGGCGGATCACACGGTGGCTTGTGCCTAGTTTTGCAGCATTGAGCGCCAGCCATCCTGCCTACTGCCAACTCCGGCAAGCCGCACCGTTAGAGGTTCGTACCGGCGCTTCGGATGAGAGCGAGATGGGCGTTTATAACCTTCTTTTCGCCCCGCAGCGCGAGACGAACTTGCGGGTTGGTCTGGACGAGTATCTGCGCTTCGGGCTGGAGGCAGGGATTTTTTATGAAACTTGATTTTGGAGGAACACGCCGATGAGCGGGGACTATAGCAGAGACAGTTTCGATGCCCTGCCCCTCGCCGAGGCGGCGAATGCAAGGCTGGAGGAGGAGCAGGCTGCGAAACGGGAACGCAGTGCAGCATTTCAGGCCGGGATCGAGCAGGCTTTGGATGCGGTGCAGGCCCTTCAGGATTTGGCCGAGCAGGCGCAGGACAGCTAAGCCAGTCGATCGGCGCAGTTGCGTGGTAGTTCTCCCTTCAGAGCTCGGGCCGCCAAAGTGAACACGGATCAATGCGGTTTGCGCAGTCTATAGAGCCCAATAGCAGTGCGACCGAAATACTTGCCGCCGCAATTTATTGGATTCTAAAAGGCGTGGGGCGGCCCTTGGACCACCCTCTGATGTTTTAGCCGAGCTCCTGCAGCCGGGCGATGGCGGCTTTCATTTCGGCTTCTTCGCCTTCGCGCAGCCGAAGGTTCTCTTTGGCTTCTGCAACCACGTCATCCGGCGCTGAGGCAACGAATTTCGGGTTGTTCAGCCTGCCACGCAGCCCGCCCAATTCCTTGCTCAGCTTCTGCATCGTCTTTTCCAAACGCACAATTTCCGAGCCGACATCAATCAACCCTTCCAGCGGAATCCCAAAGGTCCCCCCGTCCGTTGGGATTGTGACGCAGCCTTTGGGGAAACTGTCCACGTGTTCCAGGTTTTCGATCCGCGCCAGCCGCTGGATTAGTGCTGCGTTGTTGTCCCAGGCCGATTGCCCCTTGGTGTCGAGCCCCGAGACGAGCAATGGCACCTTCGAACCTGCCGGCACATGGACCTGCGCGCGCGCAGACCGGATGCTTTCGATCAACCCGATCACCCAGTTCATTTCGCGATCTGCGTGAGCATCGACCAGTTCCGTCCCGTACTCGGGCCAATCGGTGTGGATGAGCATTTTGGTTCGGTTGCCCGCCAGGCCCCAAAGCTCTTCCGTGATGAACGGCATGATCGGGTGCAGCATGATCAGGCATTGATCAAGCACCCAGCGTAGGGTCTGTTCGGTCTCGGCCTTGGCGGCCGCATCATCGCCTTGCAGGATGGGTTTGGAAAACTCCAGATACCAGTCGCAGACTTTGCCCCAGGTGAATGCATAAAGCGCATCGGCCGCGTCGTTGAACCGGTAGCTGTCCATGCCCGCATCGACGGCCTCTCGAACCTTGCCGGTTTCGCCGATAATCCATTTGTTGAGCGTCTGCCTGGCGTCGGGTCGCGTCGCATCGCCCGGATAGGGGATCTGGTAGTGATTGGCGAAGCTGAACGCGTTCCACAGCTTTGTGCCGAAGTTGCGGTAGCCCTTGATCCGGTCTTCACTGATTTTCAGAACACCGCCCAAAGCCGCCATTTGCGCATTGGAAAAGCGGAGTGCATCTGCGCCATAGGCGTCGATCATGTCGAGCGGGTCGATGACGTTGCCGCGCGTCTTCGACATCTTTTCGCCCTTTGCGTCGCGGACAAGCTGGTGGAGGTAGACGGTGTGGAATGGATCGTCTTGCAGGACGGCTTGCGACATCATCATCATCCGCGCAACCCAGGGAAACAGGATGTCCTGGCCGGTGACGAGAACGTCGCCGGGGAAGTATTTCATCGCCGGGTCGTTTTCGTTGGGCCAGCCGAGGGTGCCAAAGGGCCAAAGGCCGGAGGAGAACCATGTGTCTAGGACGTCGGGGTCGCGCATGAGCGTGACCGTGGATCTGTTTTCGGATCCGCCGTCACCTTCCTGGAACGTCATGTATTCGAATTGGGCCGCGTCTGTCTTCAAATCGACGGTCGCATTCGGGCCGTAGTAAGCCTCAGCCTGCGCCTTCACGTCCTCATCGCTTGCACCACAGAAATACTTTGCGTCGCCGTGGTAATTGTCGAAGTCTTTCAATGCGTCCTTGGTTGGCCCATACCAAACAGGGATTTGATGCCCCCACCACAGCTGCCGCGAGATGCACCAGGGTTCGATGTTTTCCAGCCAGTGGTAAAACACCTTTTCGCCCGACTCGGGCATGATCTTGACCCGGCCTTCGCGGACGGCATCAAGCGCGGGCTGGACGATTTTGGACGAGTCCACGAACCACTGATCGGTCAGCATCGGTTCGATGACCACTTTGGAGCGGTCGCCGAACGGCTGCATGATCTTTTTGGCCTCTACGAAAGGGATCGTCCTTGGCAATTCAGCCTGGTCGCCATCGGATGCTTCAGCGGTTTCGAGCGCTGGGTTTGCGACCATAACCGCGTTCCCCTCTGCCGTGATGTCCGTCACGATGCGCGCGCGCGCCTCAAGCCGGTCGAGGCCACGGTATTCATCGGGGACAAGGTTCATCGCGGCAACCTTGCCTTCGTCGAAGCCCTCTTCACCCCGCGCAATGCGCTGTGCCGTTGCGGCCGCTGTGGCATATGGTTCACCGTCGTCGCGCATGTGCGCCTTGGTGTCCATGAGGTTGTACATCGGGATGTTGCCGCGCTTCGCAACTTCGTAGTCGTTGAAGTCATGCGCGCCGGTTATCTTGACCGCACCGGACCCGAAATCCGGATCGGGGTAGCGGTCGGTTATGATCGGGATCAGTCGGCGGTGTTCCTTGGGTCCAACCGGGATTTCGCACAGCTTGCCGACAATAGGGGCGTAGCGCGTGTCATCGGGGTGCACAGCGACCGCGCCGTCGCCCAGCATGGTTTCCGGCCGGGTTGTGGCGATCGAGATATAGTCGCGCACTTCGCGGATGGTGACGTTGCCGTCTTCGTCCTTCTCGACATATTCATAGGTTTGCCCATCCGCGAGCGGGTATTTGAAGTGCCACATGTGGCCGTCAACTTCATTGTTCTCGACTTCGAGATCGGAAATTGCCGTTTCAAAATGCGGGTCCCAGTTGACCAGTCGCTTGCCGCGATAGATCAGGCCGTCGTTGTACATTTGCACAAAGACCTTGAGTACGGCGTCATGGAAGTTACCGGGCTTCTCTGTCGCGGGTGCGCTTGCAGCCCCGGACATGGTGAAGGCCGAACGTTCCCAATCCATACTGTCGCCCAAGCGACGCGCCTGTTGTTCGATCACGCCGCCCTTGTCCGCTTTCCACTCCCAAACTTTGGAGATGAACTCGTCCCGCGGCATCTCGGACCGTTTCCGGTTCTCTCCGTCCGCGGCCATCTGTTTTTCGACCATCAACTGGGTTGCGATGCCCGCGTGATCCAACCCGGGCTGCCACAGGACATCATATCCCTGCATCCGCTTCCAACGGGTTAGCATGTCCATGAGCGTGTGGTTAAACGCGTGGCCCACATGTAGAAAACCGGTCACATTGGGCGGGGGCAGCTGGATACAAAAGGTGTCTGCACCGGGTTTGGCATTGGTCCCGGCTGCAAACGCGCCTGCATCTTCCCACATCTTGTATATGCGCGGTTCGGCCTCAGCGGCGTTGAATGTCTTTTCCATCTGCGACTTCCATTGTCTTTCGTGGGCTATACTCCAGACCATATCCAACAAGAAGACCCTAAAGCCCAGCCGAAAGAGTCGAGTTGGAGTTTCCCCGGTTGTATGCGCGGCCATGGGTCTGGTGACGCCTGCCTGTCAGTAGCGGTTCCTTCCCATCTGGTCGGAGGCCAATAGACCAAAGAAGCAAGGTGAGGCGAGGGGGTGGCGTTATGCAACCCACCCGACTTGCATGGCGACCCGGGCATATCGAAGGCGTTGCGCGGTGTGACCGCCATGGTCATCCCCGACCCAAAACGAATGGCACCTTTTAGTCGTTCCCCAATCGCCTAGCGGATAGAGTGGCGACTGAAGGTGTCTGCGGTGTATTGGACGGTATCCGCGCCCACTCCCGACGCGGCGGGGACGGTCCCGCTAGCCTCCAAAATCATCTAGCATGATGTCTTCGCGATCGACACCGAGGTCCATCAACATGGTGATACAGGACGAGTTCATGATGGGCGGACCACACATGTAGTATTCGCAATCTTCCGGTGCGGGGTGGTCCTTGAGGTATTCGTCATGCAGGACGTTGTGAATGAAGCCCGTATATCCCGACCATTCATCTTCTGGCAGCGCATCCGAGAGGGCGACGTGCCAGGTGAAGTTCGGAAACTCCTTGGCCAGTTCGTCGAAGTCCTCGACAAAGAACATCTCTTTCTTGGACCGCGCGCCGTACCAGAAGGTGATCTTGCGATCGCGGTTCTTGAGGCGCTTGAGCTGGTCGAAGATGTGGCTGCGCATGGGTGCCATGCCCGCGCCGCCACCGATGAACACCATTTCCTTTTGCGTATCCCGTGCAAAGAATTCACCAAACGGGCCTGAAATCGTGACCTTGTCGCCGGGCTTGAGGTTGAAGATGTAGGATGACATCTGACCGGGGGGCACATCCGATCCCGGAGGCGGCGATGCCACCCGGACGTTGAGCATGATCAGCCCTTTTTCCTCGGGATAGTTGGCCATCGAATAGGCCCGCTCGATCGGTTCGGGCACAGATGACTTGTATTGCCAAAGATTGAACTTGTCCCAATCCTCGCGATATTCGTCCTGAACGTCGAAATCGGTGTAGCTGAGGGAGTGCTGGGGCGCTTCGATCTGGATGTAGCCACCGGCGCGGAAGTTCACGTCCTCGCCCTCGGGCAATTCTAGCACGAGGTTCTTGATGAATGTGGCCACGTTTTCGTTCGACCGAACCGTGCATTCCCATTTTTTGACGCCGAACACCTCTTCGGGAACTTCAACCTCCATGTCCTGCTTGACCGCAACCTGACAGGACAGGCGGTCACCACAGGAGGCTTCGCGCTTGGTGATGTGGCTTTCTTCGGTGGGCAGGATGGACCCGCCACCGGAATGGATGCGCACGCGGCATTGGGCGCAGGTGCCGCCGCCGCCACAGGCCGAGGGAACAAACAGCTTTTGCTCGGCCAGGGTTTGCAAAAGTTTGCCACCGGCGGGCACTGAGATCGTTTTTTCACCGTTGATGGTGATGTTCACGTTGCCGCTGGAGACCAGCTTGGACCGGGCGGCGAGGATGATTGTCACCAGCGCCAGCACGATCAGTGTGAACAGAAGGATACCAAGACCAAAGGTTGCCATATCAATCGCCCCTTACAGTTTCACGCCGGAGAACGACATGAACGCCATGGCCATGAGGCCCGCGGTGATGAAGGTGATGCCGAGGCCCTGCAGGCCGTCGGGGATGTCAGAGTATTTCAGTTTCTCGCGCACGCCCGCCATAGCAGTAATGGCAAGCGCCCAGCCAAATCCGGACGAGACGCCATATGTGACGCTTTCGCCGAAATCGTAGCCGCGTTCGACCATGAACAGCGACCCACCGAGGATGGCGCAGTTCACCGTGATCAGGGGCAGGAACACACCCAGTGCGTTGTAGAGCGGCGGGAAATACTTATCGAGCACCATCTCGAGGATCTGCACCAGCGCGGCAATCACCCCGATATAGGAGATCAGGCCGAGAAATGTCAGATCAACGTCACCAAATCCGGCCCATGCCAGCGCACCGGGGGCAAGTAGGTAGGTCAGGATCAGGTTGTTGGCGGGCACCGTGATCGACTGCACGATCATCACGGAAATCCCTAGCCCGATGGCTGTCGAAATCTTCTTGGACACCGCGATGAACGTGCACATGCCAAGGAAGAAGGATAGGGCAAGGTTTTCAACAAAGATCGCTTTGACGGCGAGGGCGAGATAGCTCTCCATCAATGGGCCTCCATCGTCTGGATTTTGTATTCGCGTTCTTCAACCTGCTTGGGTTTCCAGGCGCGGAAGGCCCAGATGATTAGGCCGATGATGAAGAAGGCCGAGGGTGGCAAAAGCAACATGCCGTTGGGCACATACCATCCGCCGTTGTTAACCGTTGGCAAGACCGTGATGCCAAAGAGGCTGCCCGAGCCAAACAGCTCGCGAATGAAGCCGACCAGCATCAGGATAAGGCCGTAGCCCAGCCCGTTTCCGACCCCGTCGATGAAACTGTCGAGTGGAGGGTTCTTCATGGCAAAGGCTTCGGCACGGCCCATAACGATGCAATTGGTGATGATCAGGCCCACAAAGACCGAAAGGGTCTTGGAGATTTCAAAGGCGTAGGCCTTGAGCACCTGGTCCACCAGGATCACAAGCGAGGCAATGATCACCATCTGCACGATGATACGGATGGAGCTGGGGATATGGTTCCTGATCATCGAGATGAACATCGATGAGAACCCGGTGACCAACGTCACCGCGATGGTCATCACCAGTGCCACCTGCAAGGACGATGTCACAGCCAATGCGGAACAGATGCCAAGCACCTGCAGGGTGATGGGGTTGTTGTCGACCAATGGGTCGATCAGCATGTCTTTGCGTTTATGAGCCATCAGATGCCTCCCGCTTTGAGATTTTCAAGAAACGGGGCATATCCAGCCTCGCCCATCCAGAATTTGATCAGGTTGTCGACACCGACCGACGTCAGTGTTGCCCCTGCCAGCGCGTCGATGTGGTACTCGTCGCCCGCTGCCGGTGCAGTCTTGGCCACCGTGATTTGAAGTGTTCCTGCGTCATCGCGCAGCCGGGCACCGTTCCACAGCACACGCCAGCGCGGGTTGTCGACCTCGGCCCCCAGCCCCGGGGTTTCGGCATGTTCATAGAATTGCAGGCCGAAGATGTCGTTGCCGTTTTCTTCAAGCGCGATGAAGCCGTAAAGCGTGGACCATAGGCCATATCCGTGTATGGGGAGGATGACCTTGTCCACCTCGCCCGCATCATCGCGTAGCAGGTAGACAGTGACATAGTCGGATTGTCGCCCAATGCCGGCGGGATCATCTGTGAGTGCTTTCGATGTCGCCGGATCGTCAGCCGCTGCACGATCATCAAAGGTGGCGGGATCGAACGCATCCGAGAATTGTCCGGTTGCCAGTTCCAGCACGTGAGGCTCGAACACCGAGAATGCCTCGATCACATCGGCGTCGGGATCGTGGATGCCGGCCACCTGCAGGATGTTGATCTGTTTGTCCTTGAGCGCGTTGACGGCTTGAGCCGGGCGCAAGGCAACTGCGGCTGAAGACACGACCATTGACGCAACAAGGCAGACCGCGACGGCGACAAAGATCGTCTTGCCAACAGAGTCGGGGGGCAGCGCAAGGAAACGCCCGATGGGCCCTTTGGGTGCGTTTTGCGGGTCTTGATCAGACATTACGCTTTGCCCTCCGCTTGATGTTCGCCTGCACGACAAAGTGGTCGATGAGTGGCGCAAACACGTTTCCGAACAGGATGGCCAGCATCATACCCTCGGGGAAGGCGGGGTTAATGACCCGGATCATCACAACCATGACACCGATCAGCGCGCCATAGATGTAGCGACCCATATTGGTATGCGCACCCGAGACCGGTTCCGTCACCATGAAGACAAGGCCAAAGGCATAGCCACCCAGCACGAGGTGCCAGTACCAAGGCATGGCAAACATCGGATTGGTGTCGGATCCTATCGCATTCAGCAAGAGCGAAAAAGCGATCATGGCGCCCAAACAACCGACCACCATTCGGTAATTGGCGATCTTTGTCGCCAGCAGGAATATAAGACCCAGTAGCGCCGCCAGTGTGGATGTTTCGCCCAAGGACCCCGGCACAAAGCCCAGGAAGCTGTCCCACCAGGTCATGCCGCGCGCGGCCAGTTCCTGGAATCCGTCCGATGCGCTGACGGCCAGGGCTGTGGCCCCGGTAAACCCGTCCACCGGCACCCAGACACTGTCGCCTGACAGTTGTGCGGGATAGGCGAAATACAGAAACGCCCGCCCAGTCAGGGCCGGGTTGAGGAAGTTCTTGCCGGTTCCGCCAAAGACTTCCTTGCCGATCACCACCCCAAAGATAATGCCCAAGGCCACCTGCCACAGCGGCGTCGTTGCGGGCAGGATCAGGGCATAGAGCATGGACGAGACCAGAAAGCCTTCGTTCACCTCGTGTTTGCGGATCGTCGCAAAAACAACCTCGAAGATACCGCCGGCCACCAGCGTCACGATGTAGATGGGTAGGAAGTACATAAGCCCATGCAGCATGTTCGCGAGGGGGTTAAGCGGGTTAAACCCGATCCCCAGACCGTCAATGATGGCCGCGCGCCAGCCCGAGGGGCCAAATTCGGCAATCGCGAGGTTCGTCTGGTACCCGGTGTTGTAGAGCGCCATCAGGATGCAGGGGATCGTCGCCAGAACCACGTAGGTCATGATCCGCTTCATATCGATGTATGAACGGGCATGCGGTGCGACTGTGGTGACGGTCTTGGGAGTATAAAGAAAGCTCTCCACCATCTCGTAGATGGGGAAGTAACGCTCCCACTTGCCGCCCTTTGTAAACTGCGGCTCGATCCTGTCGAAGAAGTTGCGAAGCCCCATACCTTACCCTTCTTTCTCGATTTTTGCGAGGCAATCGCGCAGGGCGATCCCGTATTCGTACTTGGCGGGGCAGGCAAAGCCCACAAGGCCAAGGTCCTCTTCGTCGAGTTCAAGCGCCCCCAAAAGCTGGGCCTGGTCGGTGTCCATCACCAGCAAGGCGCGCAGCAATTGCGTTGGCAAAAAATCCTGCGGCATCAGTTCTTCGAATGTGCCCAGGGGAACCATGGCCCGGCGGCCGCCGTTCAGGTTTGATGTCAGCGGGAAGGGGCGCTTGGCGAGAGCAGACCCGAGAACAGGCTGCACCGCATATTTGGACACCATCGGGCGGATCCACCCCATCGGAATCTGCTTATTGTCCTCTTCGATCAGCGTGACCTGTCGGGCGTAGCGGCCCAGATAGGCATCATCGCCTTTACCAGCCCGTCCACTCAGGACCGAGCCCGAAATCATCCGGACCGGGTAGTCGGGAAAATCATCTGCACACAAGTCGACAAGGGAAGCCCCAGCGACGGTGCGAACCAAACGCGGGTCGGCGCAGGCTGGTCCGGACAGTGCGATGATGCAGCTTGCATCATATGTCCCTGTCAGCATTAGGCGACCGATGACGATCACGTCCTGATACCCGATCGTCCAGACATATTGGTCGGCTTGGGGTGGGGTCAGAAAGTGCATATGAGTGCCAGCCAGCCCCGCGGGATGCGGGCCGCTGAAATTGACGGCTTCAACTCCGGGCAGGTCGCTGCCGGGCAGGGGATCGCCAGATCCTTGGCACAGATAGGTTGGACCGTTCGTCAGAGCTGCGATGGTCTTCAGCCCTGCTTCAAACGCCTCTGCGTCCTGTGTGATTGCGATTTCTGGGTCGGGCGCCAACGGCTCTGTATCCGTTGCGGTCACGTAGATTGCAGCCGCTGTGCTGTCTGTTGCGGGGATCTTCGAATAAGGGCGCGTCCGGAAGGATGTCCACAAACCTGCCGCGCACAACCGCTCGACAATCCCGTCACGGGTGGTGACGTCGCCGACCTTCGAAAAGTTCACAGGCGCGGCAGAGGATTCGTGCGTATCGATCACCACACTCATGAGCTTGCGCCGCGCCCCTCGGGTGATTGCGCGTACCCGACCTGACACGGGCGAAACGATCTGTGCTTCCGGCATCGTCTTGTTGATCATGACCGGAGTGCCGGCAACGACCTCATCGCCTTCTGTAACCAGAATACTTGGTTTCAAATCAATATAGTCGGCACCCAGCAGCCCGACGGAAGTGACATTGCGGGCGTCCTCAACGTCGGACCTCGGGGCACCGGATATCGGCAGGTTCAAGCCTTTTCGGAGCACAAATTGCTTCACTTTTGAGACCTTCATTTATTGATAGCCGCTGGGGGCCGCTTGGCTTACTGTGTGGCCGCGTCGGTGCTAGAGCTTTTTTATGACTTTGACCATATTGAGGTTGAAGATTTTACAAATTGGTCTAAGGCCAACCCGACCGCGCAAGAAGGGGACTTTCTGTGACCGCCTCACTCAAATTGCACCGCCGTACGTTTCTCGCGATGACACTTGCCCTTGCTGCATGTAAAAATCGGGCTCATCTTATTGAGATTGCAGGACTTTCCATGGGGACGACATATAATGTCGTCGCTGTAGATCACGATGGGATGCTGGACAACGCCGAGGTCAAACAGGCGATTGACGCTGCTCTTGCCGATGTTACCGCCAAGCTGTCGAACTGGGACAACGGCTCAGAAATTGCGCAGTTCAACGCCGGTTCAAGCGGCGCGCCGCAGGTGATGTCGCGCGAATTGTCGCGCGTTATGAACGCATCCGCGCAGGTGCATCAGGCAAGCGAAGGGCGTTTCGACACCACGATTGGTGGTTTGATCGAACTATGGGGCTTTGGTGCGCCCGGGGCTGCAACGGTGCCGAATGCCGACGCTGTGGCTCAGGCACTGGAAACTTCTGGTCATCAAAATGCGCTGAGCGTGAACGGCGATCAATTGGCCAAGCGCAACGCGCAGGCGCAAGTCTATCTGGCGGGTATCGGCAAAGGCTATGGCGCGGACCACATTGCACAGGTTCTTGGGGCGTTCGGCCTGACGGACTACATGGTCGAAATTGGCGGTGATCTTTACACCTCTGGCCGCAATCCCGACGGGTTGGCCTGGCAGATCGGGATCGAGGCGCCGAACCCAGCGGATCGCACGCTGGCTGGTGTTGTCGGTCTGTCTGGCATGGGTCTGGCAACCTCGGGCGACTACCGTAACTATTTCGAAGTGGACGGTCAGCGCTTTTCGCACTTGATTGACCCAACCACGGGCTACCCCGTGACCCATGCGACCGCATCGGCGACCGTACTTGCAGAAAATGCAATGCTTTCAGACGCATGGTCGACAGCGATGCTTATCCTTGGCCGCGAGAAGGGGCTTGAGGTTGCAGCTACTCAGGACATTGCGGTTCAGTTCATCGAACGTCGTCCGCGAGTTGAACAGCCGGCCTTTGATACATACGTCAGTTCCAGATTTGAGGCGCTGACCACCTGACGGAATTTCATTGAGGCACCTGATATGGCCACTTTCCTGCTGACATTCCTGTTTCTTCTTCTGGTCACGCTGGGCATGTCGCTTGGCGTGATCTTCATGAACAAGCGGATCAAGGGCAGTTGTGGCGGTCTGAATGCGATTGGTGACGGCAATGAATGTCTGGTCTGCCACAAGGAAATCGACCCGGATTCACCTTTGAAAGAGCGCCTTCAGTGTCCGCGCGCCCGAAAAATGTTGGAGCGGTCCGGCCTGGATCACTCGGCTTAACCGGGCAGATCGATTGGAATGAATCCCAAGATCAGCAGTCCGCTTGCTGCAATCAGGCCGAATATCCAGTATTGATAGATCGGTCCCTCAGCCTTCCATACACGCCGATATCTGTGCCCCGCCAGACAGGTGAGGCAGAAAATGATTGTCGCCAGTGCCGGGCTGAGCGTGAGATTGCTGAAATCCATCGGCGTTCCTTGTGAACCATCGATAAAGTGCTGAGCCGTCAATATGACCGGGCTGACGTGATCGTCCAGCACATTTCATGCATAGCAATCGGTCAACGGCGGTCAAAAACCGGCGAAAAAGTGGGTGTGTGCGAAGGATTCTGTACGGCGTTGTCTTGAATTAGGATTTTAATTGTATACTACAGCATACAATTTCAAGCCGGTGCACGAATGCCGTGGCACCGAACCAGCGGAATACCAGACGCGGATAGGCCCATGACCCTCTATACTGAATACCTGACGGAAATCGAAACACGAAAAGAACAGGGGTTGAGCCCGAAGCCCATCGATGATGGCGCTTTGACCAAGGAGGTCATCGGCCACATCAAGGATGCAAACAGTGCGCATCGCGATGACTGCCTAAACTTCTTTATTTACAATACGTTGCCCGGTACCACGAGTGCCGCTGGCGTCAAGGCCCGCTTCCTGAAAGAGATCGCTTCGGGAGAGGCGGTGGTCGATGAAATCACACCAGCCTTTGCCTTTGAGTTGCTCGGCCACATGAAAGGCGGGCCTTCCGTCGAAGTGCTGCTGGACATGGCGTTTGGCGCAGATGACGACATTGCCAAGGACGCCGCAGACGTCCTGAAGACTCAGGTGTTTCTCTACGAGGCAGACACTGACCGGATCAAAGATGCTTATGAGGCGGGCAACCCGATCGCCGCCGACCTTCTTGAAAGCTATGCCAACGCCGAGTTTTTCACGAAGCTGCCCGATATCGACGAAGAGATAAAAGTCGTGACGTATATCGCCGCTGAGGGCGATATCTCAACCGACCTGCTCAGCCCGGGCAACCAGGCGCATTCCCGTGCTGATCGAGAGTTGCACGGCAAGTGCATGATGTCTGAAGAAGCGCAGAAAGAGATTGAAGCACTCAAGCTGAAGCACCCCGATGCGCGCGTCATGTTGATTGCAGAGAAGGGCACGATGGGCGTTGGTTCTTCCCGTATGTCAGGGGTCAACAACGTGGCGCTGTGGACCGGTAAGCAGGCGTCGCCCTACGTTCCATTTATCAACATCGCTCCGGTTGTGGCTGGAACGAACGGCATCTCTCCGATCTTTCTGACCACTGTTGGCGTGACGGGTGGCATCGGTGTCGACCTGAAAAACTGGGTCAAGAAGCTGGGCGAGGATGGCAAGCCGATCCTCAACAACGACGGTAACCCGGTGCTGGAGCAGCGTTACTCCGTTGAAACCGGCACGGTGCTGACCATCAATACGAAGACCAAGAAGCTATACAGTGAAGACGGTAAGGATGAGCTGGTCGATATGGCCGGGTCGTTCACGCCTCAAAAAATGGAATTCATGAAGGCGGGCGGGTCTTACGCGATTGTCTTTGGTATGAAGCTCCAGACCTTCGCAGCCGAGACGTTGGGCATCGAAGCGCCTGCGGTTTTTGCCCCTTCCAAAGAGGTCAGCCACGACGGCCAGGGCATGACTGCGGTTGAAAAGATCTTCAACGCCAATGCTCTTGGCACAACGCCAGGCACGGTCCTGCACGCCGGTTCGGACGTACGAGTGCGGGTCAACATCGTGGGATCGCAGGACACCACCGGCCCGATGACGGCGCAGGAACTTGAAGCGATGGCGGCAACCGTCCTGTCGCCGTCCGTGGATGGGGCCTATCAGTCCGGCTGCCATACGGCGTCGGTGTGGGATGCAAAAGCGCAAGCCAACACGCCCAAGCTGATGGCATTCATGAACAAGTTTGGTCTGGTCACAGGGCGCGACCCCAAGGGCAAGTACCACGCCATGACGGATGTGATCCACAAGGTGCTCAACGACATTACGGTCGATGATTGGGCGATTATCATTGGTGGTGACAGCCACACTCGGATGTCGAAAGGTGTAGCATTTGGTGCGGATTCCGGCACCGTTGCCCTGGCGCTGGCCACCGGCGAAGCGTCAATGCCGATCCCCGAGTCCGTGAAGGTGACCTTCAAGGGCAAGATGGCCGATCACATGGATTTCCGAGACGTGGTTCATGCGACCCAGGCCCAGATGTTGGCGCAACATGGTGACAACGTATTCCAGGGGCGCATCATCGAAGTGCATATCGGTACGCTGCTGGCAGACCAGGCCTTTACCTTCACCGACTGGACGGCTGAGATGAAAGCCAAGGCTTCGATCTGTATCTCGAACGACGAGACGCTGATTGAAAGCCTGAACATAGCCAAGAGCCGCATTCAGATCATGATCGACAAGGGCATGGAGCATGAAAACGGTATGCTCGCCAAACTGATCGACATCGCTGAACAGCGCATCGCTGATATCAGATCGGGCAATAAACCCGCGCTGACGCCAGACGACAATGCGCAATACGCGGCCGAAGTGGTGGTCGATCTTGACCAGATCGTCGAACCGATGATCGCCGACCCTGACGTCAACAATGTCGATGTCTCCAAGCGCTACACACACGATACGATCCGCCCGATTTCCTATTATCAGGCTGAAAAGAAGGTCGATCTTGGTTTTGTTGGGTCCTGCATGGTCCACAAGGGTGATATCAAGATCGTAGCCCAGATGCTGCGCAATCTCGAGATGCAGTTTGGAGAGGTGAAGTTCCAAGCGCCGCTTGTGGTGGCAGCCCCAACCTACAACATCGTCGATGAGCTGAAGGAAGAGGGCGACTGGGCCATATTGCAGAAGTATTGTGGCTTCGAATTCGATGATGCTGCGCCAAAGGTGACGGCACGCACCGAATACGAGAACATTCTCTATCTTGAGCGGCCTGGCTGTAACCTGTGCATGGGCAACCAGGAAAAAGCAGCCAAGGGCGACACTGTTCTGGCCACGTCGACGCGCCTGTTCCAAGGCCGCGTTGTCGCGGACAGCGAGACCAAGAAGGGCGAGTCCTTGCTTGGATCGACGCCTGTGGTGGTCCTGTCTGCCATTCTGGGTCGGACTCCAACGCTTGAGGAGTACAAGGTCGCGGTTGAAGGCATCAACCTCACCAAGTTTGCCCCGCCGCTCAAAAAGCCGCTGGACAGCTTGTCGGTCCACTTCTAACGCGGGTTCGGGCAGCGCAAAGAACATCCGGGCGTGCGCGCAAATAGTGCGTGCGACCCGGAACAAAGCCGGCGCTGCGGTGCGTTCCTAATAAAGACGGGCGCCCTGCGTATCGAAATGATATGCGCTCTGCGGATTGAACCCGAGGCGCAGGTCCTGAC
>NZ_JBYNDP010000013.1:19724-57926 GCF_059783535.1 Tateyamaria sp.
TGCGTATCGAAATGATATGCGCTCTGCGGATTGAACCCGAGGCGCAGGTCCTGACCTTCTTCGACCGCGTGCTGACCAAAAAGCCGTGCCGTGATTTGGTGATCGTTCAGATGTGCGATCACGTTGGTATCGCCACCGAGTTTTTCAACATGGCTGACGCGGGCAGACAGAATGCCGTCATCGGCAAGAAACAGGTCTTCGGGGCGGATGCCCAAGATCCGGTCATCACCGTTTTGAACGATGCCAGCCGGGAAGAAGTTCATTGAGGGTGAGCCAAGGAACCCTGCAACGAATTGGTTTGCGGGATCGTTGTAAAGTTCCATTGGGCTGCCAATCTGTTCGACCCGCCCGTCGCGCAGGACAACAATCTTGTCTGCCAGCGTCATGGCTTCGGTCTGGTCGTGCGTGACATAGATCATGGATGCGCCAAGCTGGCGGTGCAGGTTTGCAATCTCGATCCGGGTGTTCATCCGAAGGGCTGCATCAAGGTTCGACAGCGGTTCGTCAAACAGGAACAATTCGGGTTCGCGGACGATGGCCCGACCGATGGCTACGCGCTGGCGCTGTCCGCCCGACAGTTCAGATGGGTAACGGTCGAGATAGGGTTCTAGATTGAGCATCTTGGACGCCGTTTGCACCCGCTCTTCGATCACTGACTTGGATTTGCTTTCCTGCTTGAGGGCCAAGGTCATGTTCCCGCGCACATTCAGGTGCGGGTAAAGCGCGTAGCTTTGGAACACCATTGCAATGCCGCGCTTGGAGGGGGGCGTCAGGTTCACGACCTCGCCACCGATGCTGATCTCGCCCGATGACGCGTCCTCGAGACCTGCGATCACTCTGAGCAGCGTGGATTTGCCACAACCTGATGGGCCCACAAAGACAACGAATTCGCCTTCTTCGACATCCAGGTTGATGTCCTTGAGGACATGGACCTTGCCGAAGGACTTGTTCACATTTTTCAGCGACAGGGCGGTCATGTCAGGATCTCCTCAAGCGAAATGGGTTGGCCTGACCGGATGCTTTCATCCGCGGCCAGGCAGATGGCGAGCGACTGCACCGCATCGTTCATGTGGCGTGTCAGGTTGATGTCCTCGGCAACGGCGCGCAATGTGTAGTGCTGTTCCGCGTCGCACAGGGCTTGGTGGCCGGGTTCGTCGGTCATGTCGATTTGCCGGTCCCCGTCAGGTGTGTGCACAAGAATGCCGCCCACTTTCGTGTGTCCGTCGATGTCTGCCGATGCCCCTTTGTTGCCATCGGTGATTGAAACGGACCCGTTTGGGCTGACGATATCTTTGACGAAGAATGCCGTCTCGGACATCATCGGGCCCCATCCAGCCTCGTACCAGCCCACCGAGCCGTCACTGAAGACGACCTGAAACTGGCCGTAGTTGTACATGTCCTCGGCGATTTCATCGGACAGGCGCAGCCCCATTCCGTGCACGCGGATCGGGCGCGCGTCCGTGATCTGGCACATCACGTCGACATAATGCACGCCACAATCGACGATCGGGCTGGTTGTCTGCATCAGCGCCTTGTGGGTTTCCCATTCAGTGCCTGACGACTGCTGGTTTAGGTTCAACCGGAATACATACGGCCCGCCGAGGTCGCGCGCTTCTTCGATCAGCCTCATCCACGACGGATGATGTCGGAGAATATAGCCTACGACCAGTTTACGGTTTGTCCGTTTTGCGGTCTCCACGACGCGCACAGCATCTTCGACTGTTGTTGCCAGTGGCTTTTCCACAAAGACATGCGCGCCAGCATCCATTGCCTTGCATGCAAAGTCGGCGTGGCTGTCCGAGTAGGTTGCAATCACGACCAGATCTGGGTTTGTAGCCATGCCTTCCTCGAAGGTGGCGAACCTCGGGTAGTCCGAAAGCTCTTGAGGAAGTGCGACGTCAGACCGATTGACCAGCCCCGTTATCTGGGCATCTGAGTGGTGATGGTGCGCAAGCGCGTGGCTCAGTCCCATATTGCCAAGGCCGACAATCAGAACCCGCGTCATTTGACTGCTCCGGACGTGATGCCGCGGATCAGCTGTCGCGAAAAAATGACGTAGAGGATCAGCACCGGTAGGATTGCCATCGACAGGGCAGACAGGACCGCGTTCCAGTCCGTCACGAACTGTCCGATGAACACCTGAGACCCGAGTGTCAGCGTTTTGGTTTCCTCGGCAGGCGCAAGGATCAATGGGAACCAGAGGTCGTTCCAGATCGGGATCATGTTGAACACCGCAACTGTCGCCATTGCGGGGCGAACCAGCGGCAGCACAAGGCGGAAGAAGATCGTGTACTCGCTCAGCCCATCGATCCGCCCGGCATTCTTGAGGTCGTCCGAAACCTGGCGCATGAATTCGCTGAGGATGAACACCGCCAGCGGCAGGCCTTGTGCTGTGTACACGAGGATCAAGGCCCAGAGCGTGTTCACAAGCCCGGTGGCCACCATCATCTCGAGGATCGCGACGGTGCCGATGCGGATCGGGATCATGATGCCCAATGCAAGGTACAGACCCATCAGCATGTTGCCCCTGAACCGGTATTCGCTGAGGGCGTAGGCCGCCATCGCTCCAAAGAGCAGCACGAAGAACAGCGAGGCCACTGTCACGATCATGGAGTTCTGGAAGTAGAGGAAAAAGTCGCCCTGCTGCATGACTGTTTCGTAGCCGATGGTAGAGAAGCTTTCGGAATTTGGCAGAGCCAGCGGTTCACGAAAGATCGCGCGTCGTTCCTTGAAGCTGTTGATCAGGATGATGAAAACCGGAAACAGAGCGATCAGCGTGTAGAGGATGAGCGCCCCGTGCATCGCCATCGTGTTCAGCGGATTGGATCGTGCATTGTTCATCGCGGGGCCCTCACAGCTGGTATCTGCGCATCCGCGTCTGGATGCCGAAGAGGTAGATGCAGACACCAACGAGAATGATTGCAAACATTGCGCCAGCTATGGCCGAGCCCATATGCCGGTCGCCAAGTTGAAGCTGGAAACCAAAGAAGGTGCGATACATGAATGTGCCCAGGATATCGGTCGAGAAGTCCGGCCCTGCCAGCGCACCTTGCGCGGCATAGATCAGGTCAAAGGCATTGAAGTTGCCGACAAAGGTCAGGATCGAAATGATCCCGATGGACGGCAGGATCAGTGGCAGTTTGATTTTCCAGAACGCCGCTATGCCGGTGATGCCGTCGACCTCGCCCGCTTCCAGGATTTCTTCGGGAATGGTGAGAAGTGCGGCATAGATCAGCATCATCGGAATGCCAACAAACTGCCAGACCGAAACAAGCGCCAGTGTCGTTAGCGCATATTCCTCTTTACCGAGCCACGGGGCGTAGAGCGAGCCGAGACCAACGGCATCCAACATCGACGGTGCAATGCCCCAGATGGGTGACAGGATCAGCTTCCATGCAAAGCCGATGATCACGAATGACAGGATTGTCGGAATGAAGATCGCCGAGCGGTAAAGCGCGGCGAACCGCAATCGTGGATGACTGAGAAGCGCGGCAAGCGCAATGCCAATCGGGTTTTGAACCAGCATGTGGATCAAGAAGAACCAGAAGTTATTGCCCAGAGCGTTCCAGAATTGTTCGGCCCAAATCGGGTCGAAGAACAGAGTGCGGAAATTCTCCAAGCCCACGAACACCCGTTCCTGATCGACCCGCGTGTAAAGTGCGAGCCGTAGAGTGTTGAAGAGCGGAAAGATCATCACGGCGGTGTAGACAAAGACGGCTGGCGCAAGGAATACGAGGATATGCCAGCGAATGCGGGCCTGTTTCATTTATCTCACTCCGGGAAAAGGCCCCGGGTCGTTTGATAGGCCCGGGGTTTTGCAGCAGGGGAGTTTACTGCTGCGGTTCGTACCAGCTTGCCAGACCGTCCTGCAGGCCTTGGCCAAGTTCTTCCGGCGTTGCGGTGCCTTTGATTGCTGCCACCGATGCACCCCATGTTTCGTTTTCAAGGTTCGGCGTGCCACGTGACAGGATCTGGTATGTGGACCGGATCGTGGATTCACATTCGCCGCGCCAGCTTACGAACTCTTTGGCAAGCGGGTCTTCCAGTTCAACAGGCGTTTTCGACAGGGGGAAGAAACCTGGGAGAGCGTTGCCGAAGATGCCTGCGAATTCAGGGCTGGCGACCCAGGCCAGGAACGTGCGCGCGGCTTCAGGATTGTCGGTCGCAGCATTCATGCCGATCCCGATATCCGTATGATCCGAGATGTAGCACGTGTCGCCCGCGTTCTGGACCGGCGGCTTGAACGCTCCCATCTCGAAATCCGCCTGTGCGTTGAAGCCGGAGATTTCCCAAGAGCCCGCCGGATAGATCGCTGCACGGCCCAATGTGAAGATGTTTTGACTGTCGGGGTAAGTCTGTGCCTCATATCCCGCACCGAGATAGTCGGCCCAGCGGGCGAGGGTGGCATAGGGTGCGACCCATTGCGGATCGGTCAAGGCCTGTTCGCCCGCGATCAACGCGAGGCGGCCTTCTTCACCTTTCCAGTAGTTCGGACCAATGTTGTTGTAGCCCATTGTCGCGGCTTCCCATTGGTCGTTGGTGCCCATCGCCATCGGGATGTAACCGCCGTCTTCCTTGATCGCGTCGAGGGCTGCGAAAAACTCGGCCTCTGTTTCCGGGACACTCAGGCCCAGTTCTTCAAAGGCGTCTTTGTTGTAGATGAACCCGTGGATGACGCTTGCCATCGGAACACAGAAGCTGGCTGTACCATCGTCCGTTTGCCACGCGGACTTGGCGACGTCCGAGAAGTTCGACATGGCTTCGAGGTCACTAAGGTCGGACAAATGACCGGCGTCGTATAGGGCGAGGGACGCATCGAAGGGGCGGCAGGTGATCAGGTCGCCCGCCGATCCCGCATCCAGTTTGGAGTTAAGTACGGCGTTATACTCGGCCGGTGCCGACGGTCTGAACTCGACCTTGATGCCAGGGTGTTCCGCTTCAAATGCCGGGATAATCTGTTCTTGCCAGAGTTTCAGGTCATCGTTGCGCCAGCTTTCAATGGTTAAAGTGGTATCTTCCGCGTGGGCGCTCGTTGCCACCAACGCTGTCGTTGCAAGCGCCAGCTTTAATGTATTGCGTGTCATATTTGACCTCCCCTAGGATTTTTTAGTCAAGTTTTTCGCGCCAAGGCGGCGCGAAGGTTTCCTTCGGTTTCTCGAAGAATTTCATGTGCCTTCTCTGCTGATACACCCGTGGCGGCGATGAGGGCAGCTGGCTTTACGTCACCCTGCGCCATCTCGAGCGCAGTGTCGGCAGCGGTCTGTTCGACATTTGCAATGCGGCAGACAATGGAACGCGCCCGTGCGCGCAATTTGATGTTGTCGGCGCGTACGTTGACCATCATTCCATCATGGACATGGCCAAGTTCAACCGCCATCAGCGTCGACAACATATTGAGTGCTATCTTTTGTGCAGTACCTGCGCCCATACGAGTTGATCCTGAAACCACCTCGGGTGGTGTGGCAAGGCAGATTGGATGATCTGCCAGTTCCAGAAGTGCGGAGCCGGTGTTGTTGGCGATCGCCACAATTGTAGCGCCTGCCGATCGCGCAATCTGTACGGCGGCAAGGGTGTAAGGTGTCGAGCCGCTGGCCGAGACGGCGATGATCGTGTCCCGTGTGGACAGGTCCGAGAGCGAATCCTGAAGGCTGTCAGTGGCGTCCTCGGTGTCCCCGGGCATCTCGACGCCGGTCGGCAAACCGCCCGCCATATGAATACGCAGTTGTGCAGGTTGAATGGAGAACGTGCCGCCAAGTTCCTGCGCATCTGCGGCAGCCATCAACCCCGAAGATCCGGCGGCCACATAGTGTAGCACGCCGCCTGCGCGGATCGTGTTTGCCATGGCGGTTGCGCCGTGTGCGATTGTTGGGGCTGCCGCCAGAGCAACCTCTGCCGCGGAAATCTGCCCGCGGGCCAGCACGCCTGCCACGTCGGCCAGTGGGCGCATGTCGAGCCCTTCTGCCATGTCGTGCAGCGCCTCTGTCCGTGGTGTGGGCATGCGATTCCTCCGCTCTATGTAAAAAGATACCTATATAATACCTTTTGTCCAGAATTTTCTTAACCCTGCGATTTATGGGGCGAAATTGCTGAATATGAACATAATGGTTTTATTTAGGCCTTTAGTTTTCCTGATAGGTATTGTATTGGAGTTACTATGAGCAGATCCGACAATACCCTTGTCATTGCCATCGACGGTGGTGGAACGCGTTGCCGCATGAATGCGTTCGAGGGTGAGAATGTCGTTTCGGTCGAAACCGGGTCTGCGAATGTGTCCACCGATTTTGACGGGGCGGTTCGTGAGGTTGCGCAGGGACTTCAGTGCATTGCCGAGCGTATGTCGCGGCCGGTTGAAGAGTTGTCCGCCGCACCTGCCTTTGTTGGTCTGGCCGGTGTTACGGGGACAGATATCATTGAGCGCTTGAGCGTGGCATTGCCGTTTCGGCTGGTTCGAATCGCGGATGATCGGCCCGCAGCCGTGCGCGGTGTGCTGGGCCAGCGGGATGGTGTTATCGCCCATTGCGGGACCGGTTCGTTTTATGCCGCACAGTTCAGTGGCGACATCAAGCTGGCGGGCGGTTGGGGCCCTATTCTGGGAGATGAGGCGTCGGCGCAGTGGGTTGGTCGCATGGCTCTTCAGATGACGCTCGAAACCGTTGATGGTCGGGTCGATGTCAGTCCGCTGAGCGATCGTATCCTGGCGGAATTCAAAGGGGCTGCGGGTCTTGTTGCTTTTGCGGGTGCAGCGGATCCGTCGGAGTTTGGCAAGCTGGCACCGCAGGTGACCAATGCTGCGGCGGACGGTGAAACGCTCGCGCTGGAGATCATGTCTCGGGGGGCGCGCGAGGTGACCCGAGCAATCTACCATTTGGGATGGCAAGCGGGCGTGCCCCTGTGTTTAACCGGCGGTATTGGTCCTTTTTACGAACCATACCTTCCCGAAGATCTTCGCGCTTGTGTGGCAAGCGGCGAGGGTGAGCCACTGGATGGCGCGATGTCCCTCGCGCTGGATTTTGCAAGGGAGATCGCCGATGAGCACCGTTGAGTTCCTTCGCCCGGATGTTTGGTTGGCCGCCAATGGTGGGCCGCGTTACGTGCAGCTAAGGCGGCGGTTGGAAGAGGGGATCGGCACTGGCGTTCTGCCGCCCAACTCCTCACTCCCGCCTGAGCGAGAGCTGGCGGATATCACTGATCTGTCGCGTGTAACCGTGCGCAAGGCGATCCAGGCGCTGGTTCAGGACGGTCTTGTAGAGCAACGTCAGGGCTCTGGGACGTTCGTTCGTGAGCCTGTTGCTCGGTTGGAGCAGTCGCTTTCCCACCTGACCTCTTTCACAGAGGACATGTCCCATCGTGGCCTCGACACAACCTCGAAATGGCTGGAGCGCGGTGTCTTTGCGCCTACCGAGGAGGAGGAGCGAGTGCTTGGCCTTGGCGATGTGAACGAAGTCGCGCGCATTTATCGCCTGCGCGAGGCGGGTGGTCGACCAATGGCGCTGGAACGCGCTTCGTTGCCGCTCGACATCTTGCCGAACCCATTGGAGGTCAAGACGTCGCTATACGAGGTTTTGGCGCGCCACGGACGGCGCCCTGTCCGTGCGGTTCAGAAAATCTCAGCCATCAACATCGACGCCCCTGAGGCAGACTTGCTTGGCGTTGCTGATGGGGCTGCCGGACTGAAAATTGAACGCACATCATATCTGGAAAGTGGTCGAGTCGCTGAACTTACCCGCTCGCTCTATCGTGGTGATGCCTATGATTTCGTGGCGGAGCTGCGTTTGTGACAAGAGGAAGGTCATCCCACATGTCCACCGAACCAACACAGATGCGCCGGGAAATTCTTGAGATACCCGATGCGGTCGAGCGCCTTTTGGCCGAGGGCGGCAGTGCTGTTGCCGCAGCCGCTGAAAGAGCGCGCGCTTTTGATCCTCGCTTTTTATTGTCGGTCGCGCGGGGATCGTCAGATCATGCCTGTACCTACCTCAAATATGTCAGCGAACTGATCCTTAAACGACCAATGGCTTCGGTTGGCCCGTCGGTCAGTTCGATCTATGGCGTGGATCTTGATGCGCCTGAAGCGCTTTGCATTGCTGTTTCGCAGTCCGGGCAGAGCCCGGACATAGTGGCCATGACGGAAAGCCTTCGAAAGAATGGCACTTTTACGGTTGCAATCACCAACAACGACACATCGCGCCTTGCCGCGGCCTCGGAAATCACACTGCCCATACATGCGGGTCCAGAGCTTAGCGTCGCCGCAACCAAGACTTTCGTAACGTCCCTTGTCGCGGGCCTTTGGTTGATCGCAGGGACAAAGCGTGAGCATGATCTTGTCGCTGCCATCCACGCGCTGCCGGAACACCTTGCCGCCGCAACCAGATGTGACTGGTCAGAAGCTGCGGATGCGATTGATGGCTCATCGCTTTTCACGCTGGGACGGGGCCCCGCCTGGGCAATCTCAAACGAGGCGGCTCTCAAGTTCAAAGAAACGTGTCTCATTCATGCTGAGAGTTACTCGTCCGCCGAAGTGTTGCATGGACCCGTCTCGATCGTTGGGCAAAGCTTTCCTGTTATTGCCTTCGCTGCGGGTGACGCTGCCGAAGACAGCGTTGCGCAAACGTCTGACGCGCTTGCTGAAAAAGGGGCGAGGGTCTTTACTCTGGCCCAAGGTGCTAAGCGCGCAACGGTCTTGCCACACGTGCGGACAGGGCATGGCTTGACCGATCCGGTTGCGGCAATTGTGTCATTCTACGGTATGGTCGAGGCGGTTGCGGTACGGCGTGGTATCAACCCAGACGCTCCGCGGCACCTTAACAAAGTGACCGAGACGGTATGACTCAAGGCGAAGTAATCTGTCGGAATGCTCAGGTCTTTGATGGAGAGGCCTTGCACAAGGCATGTTCGGTCAAGTTTCAGGATGGCATCCTGACGGCTTTTGGGCCTGATATTGACGTGCCTGCTGGCGGCTCCGAGATCCAGCTGGATGGGGATATTCTGTCACCTGGCTATGTCGATCTTCAGGTCAATGGTGGCGATGGCATCATGTTCAATGATGATCCATCTGTGGGCACGCTCCGCAGAATTGCATCGGCGCACTGGCGGCTTGGGGTTCGTGCCATCTTACCCACGCTCATCACCGATACGGCGGAAAAGACCACCGCCGCAATTGCCGCAACGATCGATGCCGTGCAGGACGGTGTCCCCGGCATTGTCGGCCTGCATCTTGAAGGACCTCACCTGTCAGTTGCGCGCAAGGGCGCCCATGACGCTGCATTGATCCGCCCCATGGAACAGGACGATCTGGATGCTTTGTTGGTGGCTGCGCGCTCCTTGCCGGTCTTGATGGTCACCATTGCACCGGAGAACGTTACAAGGATGCAAGTTGAAGCGCTGTCAGCCGCGGATGTCGTCGTTTCGTTGGGGCATACGGATGCGGATTTTGATACTTGCCGTCGATACTTTGCCAGCGGTGCCCGGTGCGCCACGCATCTTTTCAACGCCATGAGCCAATTGGGCAATCGTGAACCGGGTTTGGTTGGAGCGGCACTTGCAACCGGCAGTGCGTCCGCTGGTCTGATTGCTGATGCGGTTCACGTCCACCCGGAAACCATGCGTGCCGCATGGAAGGCAAAGGTCGGTCCGGGGCGCCTGTTCTTGGTGAGTGATGCCATGGCTGTTGCGGGGACTGACGATGAGGTTTTTGAATTGGGCGGTCGGCCCATCCGGCGCAAGAACAGTATCCTGACCCTTGCCGACGGAACCCTAGCAGGTGCCGATTTGGATCTGACCACAGCCGTTCGCACGATTGTCGAAAAGGTCGGAGTTCCGCTTGATGACGCGCTGAAGTCGGCCATCAGTAACCCGGCTGAGCTTATCGGACTGCCAGGTCCCGTATTGGAACCCGGACGGACGCGATTGAGCGACATGATCCGCATTTCTTCTGACCTGAGCAGTTTTTCAGCCTTGATCTGAGCCGGTTGGTCGGAAAGGGGTATTGGGCGTGTATTTGGTGCAGGGCTGACTCCTGCGCACAGAGTGGTTTGTCAGGAAGGATGCGGTGCGCCTTGCCCCGTATCGAGATACTTTTTCAGGCTGTCCAAAAAGAACATGTCCCAACCCGCCTCGCAGATGTCATAGCACAGCAGCTGCGGGGTAAGGCCATTGTGTTCAAGCTCGATGGTCGTGCCTGTCCCTGCTTCGTTGATGGACCAGATTACCTTGGTGTCCAGCCACTCGGTTTCAATGGCTTTTGGTTGTCCCTCGTGAACGTGCAGGGCGTCTACGCATGTCCATTCCACGTGTGACGGGTTGTCGGTTTTGGTCAGTTCGAAGGTCCAATAAGAAACCCCGGGCGGAAAGGAGAATTTTGCCCGATCTCCGACGTTTCGAAGGGGTTGATCCGGGCGCGTCCACCAGTGTTCGACATCTTTGGTGACGGCATTGAACGCCGCGGTGGCGTCGGCTTTTACTGTGATGGATTTCCGGTAGTTTTGCTTGTTCATTGCGTTGCTCCTTACGACGCTTCGGCCCAATGAGGTGGAAAGGTTTGCGCCACGTTTGGCAGCCCCTCAATTCGCGCAACCCAATCTGCAACTTTGGGCGAGATCGTGGAGAGGGAAGGCAAGCCGAGATCTTGCATGATCTGTGGTTTCGTTTCCGTCGCCCGTTGGATCAGTCGGACATGCGGGAAGGCAACGGCGTCTGCGGCTCCCGGGTGTTCGCCCGAAAGGTAGGCGTCAGTGTTCAAGATGTCGGACAATCGGCCCAACTCGGACCGTAAGGTGCCAGCGGCAGCCAACAGGTCGTCAGTGGCTTCTGCGGCGCTACTGAAAAAGACTGGCGACAGAACCGCGCTGGTGGCAGGGGGCAAATAGTCAAAAACGTCCATTGTCCGTTGCCAGATCTGCCCGGAATCCTGCGGTGATTTTCCGAACAATGGTGGGCCGGAATACGCGCGATCCAGCCATGCAAGGATAGCGATCGAATGCGTAAGTGTCTGATCACCACTTGTTAGAGTTGGGACAGTGCCGCGAGGATTTAGTGCAAGATATGTATCTGACTTGTGCTGTTTCTGTGCCGCGGAAAGCATGTGGATGTCATAGTCGAGGCCCTTGAAAGCCATGCCAAGCGCAACGCGCCAGGGGCTTGGTGCCCCGCTCACTGTCCAAAATTCGAGGGTCATTGTGCATATCCTCTGAGGCTGCGTGTTTACACAGGCCTAGCCCCATTGGTATGTTCAGAAAAGTAGGCAGAAACTTTTCATGTACTATCAAAAATGATACTATTGAGGAAAAGCGCATGTCTGAAGCCGCAACTGACCTGATCGATGGGCCTGTCACAGGTGAAAAGACGTGCCCTGCACCGATGGTGATCGGGATGATTGGCGGGAAATGGAAGCTGCTGATTCTGCAGATTCTGATCTTTCAGGGAACCAAGCGGTTCGGCGAGCTGCGCAAATCCATTGATGGCATCACGCAAACCATGCTGACCAATCAACTCAGGGCGCTCGAGGCAGATGGGCTTGTGACCAGAAAAGTCTACGCCGAGGTTCCGCCGCGAGTTGAGTATTCAGCGAGTAAGGATGGATTGGCTTTGAAACCTGTATTTACGTCTATGCATGACTGGTGGACCAACCGGTCAGCCGCGCCTTAGCGTCCTGTCAATACGATCAATCTCTGCCTCGTACCATGCAATCGTGCCGTTCGGATCATTTGCATAGCTCTCTGCGAACGAGGCGGGCGCTTCGGTCGCTTCATCATATTGCGCGGCCCAAACCATCATAGTCACAAGTGCTGGTAGGAAATCCTTGGCCTTCTGTGTCGGGAAATAGCAAACACTGCTGGCCTTGCGAGGATCAGGCTCGCGGGTGAACATCCCAAGGGCTTCGAGTTTGGCGAGGCGATTGGCCAGTATGTTGGTTGATATCCCCTCAGGGGACGCCAGGAACTCGCGATAGGTACGTTTGCCGTGCAGCAAGACGTCCCGCAAAAGCAGGAAGCACCATTTGTCGCCGACGATGGCCGCCGCATAGCGTGTCGGACATCCGTTCCAGTCCGGTTTTACTGCTGCTGACATGATGTGTGTTATAGGCGCTTAAAAACCACTTGCAATATGCAAGCGTGCGACCTAAGGATTTGCTTGCAAAATGCAAGTGGAGTGAAATCATGCAGCCACCCTTCGTCTGGTTCGACAATATCTCAGCGCAACGTCAGCAGACGGTGCAGTTCCTGCAGGACATGTTTGAATGGCAACCCTCGGATATTGGATCGATGACATTCTTGACCGGAGAAGGTGCGGACCAGCCTTTTGCCGCAGTTTGTAATGAGATGTCCGGGATTGCGGGTTGGGTGCCATATGTTGAGGTGGATGATTTGCAGGCTTCAGTTGGGCGCGCCCGCAAAAGCGGCGCTTCAATCCTCTTTGAGGACGTTAAGGGCCCAGCAGGCGACGCCAGTTTTATCCGTGATCCCGGTGGCAGCGTGATGGCGCTTTGGAAGCGTGGACAGGACGTGTGAGGTCACAATGACGAAGAAGCAGATACTGGCCACAGCAATCTACCCGGTGATCGTATTTCCCCTGGCTATCATCTGGCACCTGATCTTGTTCAAGGATAAATACATGGCCTTTGGTTACTTTGAGGGCGATCCAAATATCGCCATCGGCTTCGCCACCATGGTCATTCAGGGTGCGGTGTTGGCCACCATTTACCCGATGTTCAAGGTCCGCAGCACCGGCTACACCCGGGCCTTTCAATTTGCCGGTCTTTTGGGTTTGTTCTTTTGGACAAGCCATGTGCTTGCGCTGGTTGCAAAGCAGAATGTTCCCAACGCGGGCACATTTATCTTGATGGAAACGGTTTATCTTGGTGTGCAGTTTGGATTATTTGCTTTGGCTTTGGGGTTCATCTTTCGCGGCGCAAGTCGGGCGAGCGTGGCGGCTTGATCAAGTACCCACTTGGCTGCGCGCGGTTTGATCTGACGTGAGCCTCAAGTTTTATAGGTGACCACGTTCCTAGCGCGAAAAAGTGGTCCAGGCAGCCGCAACGATGATAAGGCTCGCACCGGTGAAAAATGCGACGGTAGGGACTTCGGAGAAGACTAAGTATCCGACGACAGTCGTCATCACCAAACTGAGATAGCCCAGCACTGACAGAAAGGCTGCCTCGGCGCGGATATGCGCTTGCAAGAAACAGAACTGTGCGCACTGAGCAAAAAGGCCAATCGCCAGCAGCGGTAGTAGGTAATCAGGGGCAATCGGTGTCCAAACTGCCAGGGTAAACGGTGCGGCTAGAATGGTCAGCCCGCCGGTGTAAAATGTCATCATCACAACGACAGGCGTATCGGACAGCTTGCGTGTAAGGATGATGGCAGATGTACCGAACAGGACAGTCATGAAGGCGGCCGGCAGGCCCCAGTTCGGCGTCACAAGTGTTGGATCGACCGCAACATAGACACCAGCAAACGCAACCCCCGCCGCCCACCAACGGCGGCGCGGCACAAACTCTTTCAAGAGCAGAAGTGCCAGAACCATCGTGACTACGGGTCGCGTGAAACTTATCGCCGTGAATAGGGCAAACGGCATGCGCGCAATGGCAAAGAAGCTGGTGGTCAGAGCCAGTGCTGACAACACCACTCGCACCGCATGAAGTGGCAATCGGTCCACCGTTCTGAACGCGCGTCGATCGTGCCATATGAAAGGCATCATGACAATCAGGCCGGTGACTGCGCGGAGAAAGACCAACTGTACAGCCGGGTAGCCCAATCCCAGGGCTTTTACGATGGTGAGTGCAAGGACGTTAAGCGCCATATCGGCAATCAACCATGCACCGCCTGAAAGGTTGCGGGCCGCGGTGTCTTCAGCGCGGTGCAAGTAGGTTCGCCATCAGGCGATAGGCGCCCGGCACCCCATGTGCGAGTTGGTGATGCAGAATGAGGGCGCAGTGGCTGTGGCGCCCCTTGCCGATCTCTGCTGTCAGCAACGCTCCGGTCATCGGTGCTTCGTCCGGATCTGCCATAGACAAGAGGGGTGTATAAGCCTCGTCCCAGCTCTTGGCGAAGTAGAGTCCTCGCTCCTTGTTCCATCCATCCCAATCGGCCTGGGTGATTTCGTTGGGGTGCGAGAGGACTGGATGTTCGGCAAGATGTGTCACTTCGGCGCGCTGGTCAGTCACGCGCCACCGCAAGGAAGGTTGACCGATTTCGATCCGTTTTAGCGGTGTCGTGTCAGGATCCCAGTTGTCCCAAGGCCGGTGATACAGAGTAAGAAGGGTACCGCCGGAGGCCACCCACTCATGCAGAATTGGCATTGCATCCCCGAGGCCGGGGCGGAACTTGATGGCAAAGATACCGATCACCACGGCATCAAACTCTGCCAGTGTTGCGGGTGTGATCTGCTCATCTTCCAGCGTCGTGATGTCGAACCCCGCACAGGCCAGCCAGTGATCCACCCGGTCGTTACCGCCACCGATATACCCGATCTTTGCAGTTGGAATAGCGCAGTCAATCACGTGCACTGCTATTTCAGCGGGTCCAGTCAATGCGCGCGGCGGAATGTGCGGATGGCGGATGATCCGAGCCGTTTGAGCCTGTTGACCGCCGAGTGACAGAGCAATCGTATAGTGCTCCACGGCTTCACTATTGGGCACCGTGATCTCAAAACCTGTTTCGGTGCGGGAGGCGATCCAGCCTTTGGGCAGTGTCAGCGCCGGGCTCGCTGTGGTGGGATTGAGCGTGCGCAGCGTGAGTGGTAAACAGCGTCGTGCGGTCCGCAGATTCACGATTTCAGTCACCGGATCAAGCGTGGCCCGCAGGCTGGGTAAGACCAGCGGCGGGCTTTCAAATGGCAGGTGGGTCTGACTGACCACATCACCGGTGTGCACTGTCAGTGAGACAAACGGGGCTGCAGGAGCATCTGGGAAATAGGTGTCCGGCATTGCGGGGCTGGGGGACGCGTTGCCCGTGTGCAGTGTGTCGCCGTCCGCGTTCCATCCATCGGGCAGGGTGATCCGTGTCTCGACTTCCGCGCCGTTGGTTTCGAGGGCGATGGACAGCGCCGTTGTATCACCGGGTGTCACGGTGTCTGTGCCGACGGTGACAAACGCGTCAATCCCGGCGGCAATTTGGATCACTTGGGCCGCCTGCGCGATCTTGCGATTGACCTTGTGCGCGTGTTCTGGCGCAGGTGTCGCCGTTTGCAAAAGAGCCAAGCCTGCAGCGGTTTCCGCCTGAACTGTTGCGAAATCAGGAAGTGCCAAACGTGCATTGTCGAAATGTGTCTGTGCGTCGTCCAAGTCAAGATCGGCAAGTGTGTTTGGTAAGCCTGACGACAAGTCCTCATCTGGTCCTGTCACATGGCATTCAGCCAGATGTAAGGGCCAGTTCCGGGTTTCCCCAGGCGGGACCCAGCGGCCCATGGCCTGAGTGATGTGAAACGCGCGGCTTTGCTGGCCGATCTGGGCGTAGGAGAAGCCGGTGATCGGATCGCGCCCGCCAAGGACCGTCAGCGTCTCAGCAGGCGGAGGCAGATCGTCATCATAGGCTTGCCCCGCGCCAGACCAAGCGGGCAGATAAAGTTTTGCAATCTGCCAAGGGGCATGCCCGGTTTCGAAAGAGGGGTCCGCCGCCAGCGCCATGACATCATGTGCGGCGGCGGTCATCGCGCGGTGGTGGCCATGCTGGCCCGGGACATCAAGAAAGGTAGGGCAAAGGATGTCGGGACGTTCAGTCCGCACAATTTCGACGAACCGCCGCAAGGTGCGCTCGCGCCCCCAATGCCGCAGTGTCTCTTCTCCGGACTTTGAAAACCCGAAATCCCGTATCGTGTCGTCGGGGGACTGGCCAAGCCAGTAAAGCCGCAGGTTCAGTACATCTGCCGCACGCTCCATCTCGGCTGTGCGAAGAACTCCAAGTGCCGCGCCGGATTCCGTGCCAATATCGTTCTGACCACCATCGCCTCGCGTGGCGCAGGCGTAGCTGATGTCGATCCCGTCTCGCACACCAAGTGCGGCGAGCATGTCCGAAATCTCGTCATCCGGATGCGCGCCTGAGTTCATGAATGAGACAACCGTCTGAAGGCGGCTAAGTGCACGGTGAAGCGCCACGATGCGTGGTGCAAGGCGTTGGTGCAGGATGCGGGACTGGTCGGACAACGGCATGTCGATGGTCTTTCCTAAAGGGCGGTCGTCTGCGTCGTGAAGGCGCGGTTAAGGATCAGGGCGGCAGCGCCAAAGGTCGCGGTCATGCGCCCGGAGGTACCGCATTGCAGGCGGGGCAGGGTTGCATCCGGGCGGTTGGAAACGGACAGCTCGGGCAGGGGTGTTCCCTGCGCGAGGTGGTCAAGGATGGACGCCGGCATTGCGCCGCCCAGGATCACAGTTTGTGGGTCGAACAGGTTTTCGATCACGCCCAAAGCCTGCCCGAGTGCGTCGCACGCAGTTCCAAGCCAGCGCATGAGATCGGGGTCTGCGGCATTGCACAGCCGGTCCAGAGCATCAATGTCGAGAGGACCATGCGCGGCCAGGGCTGACTGGGCGGAGACGCGGCTGACCATTTGCTCCAAAGGTTTCAATCCGTGCTTGGTCATGACTGGCAAGTGGCCGATCTCTCCAGCATTACCAAAGGCGCCTTCAACCAACTGCCCGTGGTGCACGAGGCCGAGGCCCAGGCCCGCGCCGAAATAGAGAAAGGCATAGTCTGTCAGACCTTGCGCTGCACCAAACCGTTCGGCCATGGCCGAAGCATTGGCGTCGTTTGACACGATCACCGGCCGGTCGAGCGTCTCGCCAAAAAGCGCCTGGGCATCAATTGTTTGCCATCCCGGAAGGTCGGATGCTTGACCGGACAGGCCAGTTGCGCCGAAAGGGCCGGGCATCACGATCCCGGCGCCCAGCAAACGGTCAGGTTTGACACCGCATTCGCACAGCATCTGGTCCCTTAGTCGCAGAACCTCGCTCACGATTTTGCCGTGTGCCAGATCGGTCAGCACCTGACGTCTGGTGGCCCGTGGTTGACCGCCGAGATCGACAAGGGAGGTCAGCAGAACATCGGGGCGTATCTCTACCCCCAGTGCAAAACCGCCCTCGGGGTTCACAGCGTATTGGACAGCGGGAAGTCCGCGGCCCGCGCTTTGCGCGCCGCGTTCGATCAGCAGCCCTTCGGCTTCTAAATCGGCGATGATATTGCTGACGGCTTGGGTCGACAAGCCCAGTGATCGCGCAATCGCCGCGCGCCCCATTTGGCCTGCATTGTTGATCCGGCCAAGCACGGCCTTTCTGTTTCGCAGTCGCGACCGGTCGGGATTGGCACCTGGGCGTGAATCGAACAGGAGATCAGAACTGGTCATGGGACGGCTTTAACTCAACCAAAGCAATAACTCAACTTACTTGAATATTAAATTTACTTGGCTTAACCCTGAGAGGAATCGGCGACGGACAAACGGCGCCATGCAATAGGAGAGGTTGTTCATGACACGTTATCTGAAGGGTGTGGTTCTGGGTGGGATGACCAGTGCGATGGCATTGCTTGGCTCCGCTGCGTCCGCGGTCGAGATTGAGTATTGGCAGTACTTCTTTGACGCCCGCGTAACGGCGATGGAGCAGCTCATCGAGAATTTCGAAGCCGCCAATCCGGACATCACTGTAAAGATGACCCACTTTCCCTATGCTGACTATCGCACAAAGGTCGCCGCCGCGATTCCAGCAGGCGAAGGTCCGGATGTGGTGCAGTTGTTCTATGGCTGGCTGAACGACTATGTCGCCGCCGAGCTGATCCAGCCCTTGCCTGCAGACTCGTTCCCCGCCGCGAAGATCGACGAAGAGTACTTTCCTATGGTTCAGGCTATGAAGGACGGTGATCAGTACTGGGCCCTACCAACTGCGGTGCGATCTCTGGCGCTGTTCTACAATGAACGTTTGCTGGACGAAGCGGGGGTGGAGCCACCTACCAATTTTGACGAGCTAATGACTGCTGCCAAGGCCATGACCAAGCGCGATGGCGCGGGCAATATCACCCAAGTTGGCATGACGGCCGGGATGACCGCACAGGACCACCATTGGTGGCGCGAGGGCTTGATCCGCCAGTTTGGGGGTGAGCCGTATCTGGATGACTACCAGACGGTCAATTACAACACCGATGCCGGGCTGGAGGCATTGAATTTCTATGCCAGCCTGTTTAGCGGTGATGATGCCGTATCAGCCATCGGCTTTATGGACGAGCCGCAGGCGGCTTTCAAAGCGGGTCGTGCAGGTTTCCATATTGACGGATCGTTCCGCATCGGGTCGCTGGACAAGACGCGCGGTCTGAAATGGGGCGTGACCGAACTGCCGGCCACCGCAGATGGCGCGCGCTCGAACTACTCCTCCTATTGGGTCAACGCGATCACGACCAAGGCGGAAGGCGAGAAATACGACGCGGCTGTGAAGTTCATGGAATACGTCACCTCGGACGAAGCGATGCAGATATGGCTGGATGTGGTGGGTGAATTGCCAGCCAAACCGTCGGTAGGCCTGACCGAGGCCAACGCCAGCAACGAGACGTACGGCCCCTTCATCCGTGGTCTGGCCTATGCCAACACCACAAAGTTCGCCAATGAGAGCGGTCAGCGCCAGCTGATGGTCGAGATGGTTGAACGGATGACGCTGGAAGGAATGAGCGCCGCCGAGAGCCTCGCTATCGCGGCTGAAGCCGAACAGAAGATCCTCGACGACTACTACAAATAGTCGTCGTCCCCAGCAGGCCGCCTGTCTCCCAACTGAGGCGGTCTGCCCCCTCCTTCTTGGGACATCCGATGCCGCTGTATTCCAACCTCTCGATCAAACAGAAACAGATCGTCTGGGCGTGGGCCTTCCTTGCGCTGCCGGTGCTTTTTTACGGGGTCATCCGGTTTTATCCCACGGGTACAGCCTTTGTGATCTCCTTTCAGGAGTGGAACCTGCTTGGAGACCGGACTTGGATTGGGTGGGAGAACTATACAGAGCTTTGGAATGATCCGGTGTTCTGGAAGGTCTTCGTCAATACGTTCGAATATCTGTTGATCGGCACGCCGCTGTCATTGGTGGTCAGCTTCATCATCGCTTACCACCTCGACAAGCTGCGCTTCATGCACGGTTTTCTGCGGATGCTGTATTTCCTGCCGTTCATGACCTCTGCCGTGGCGATGGCATGGGTCTGGCGCTGGTTCTACCAGGATGTGCCCATCGGGCTGTTCAACAATTTGCTGGCCTCTTTCGGTATTCCGCAGATCGCCTTCTTGAACTCGACCACGAACGCCTTGCCCGCTGTCCTTGCCCCCGCCGTTTGGGCCGGTCTTGGGTTTCAGGTGATCATCTTCATGGCCGGGCTGCGGACCATTCCACAAAGCTATTACGAGGCGGCCAAGATTGATGGCGTTGGCTGGTGGACGGTTCTGACGCAGATCACGATCCCGCTTTTGCGTCCGACCATAGTGTTCATTGTCGTCTTTTCGTCCATCGGGTTCCTGCGCATTTTCGATCACGTGTTCAACATGACCACAAACAACCCGGGCGGCCCGTTGAATTCGACCAAGCCGCTGGTCCTGATGATCTATGACACCGCGTTCAACGGCTTCAACATGGGCTATGCGGCCGCACAAACCGTTGTTCTGTTCTTGATCCTTCTGCTCGTTTCGCTGGCGCAGCTTTGGCTTTTGCGGAGCGATTGAGCATGACCGCAACCGATATCCGCGCCTCCTCTGCCACGCTCGACCGCTCTTCGGTCACCAAGCCCCGCAACATGGGGCAGATCATCCGCTGGCTGCTACTGTTTCTTGGCGGAATCCTGATGGTCATGCCCATCGTCTACATGATCTCGACCTCGCTGAAATGGCCGCACGAGGTTTACAACGTCAATCTGATCCCCGAGGAACCCACGATCGAGAACTACACCTTTGTCCTTGAGGACGGGCGGTTCTATTGGTGGTTCGTCAATTCGATCATCATTGCCACGATCACCACCATCTCGAACCTGCTGTTTGACAGTCTTGTCGGCTACACGCTGTGCAAGTTTCGCTTCCCCGGTCGCCAGATCGTCTTCATCGCGATCCTGTCCACCCTGATGATCCCGACCGAGATGCTGGTGATCCCCTGGTATCTGATGAGCCAGAGCTTCGGCTGGCTCGACAGCTATTGGGGCATTATGTTTCCTGGTTTGATGACGGCTTTTGGCACCTTCCTGATGAAACAGTTTTTCGAAAGTGTGCCGGATGACTTCATTGAAGCGGCGCGCATTGATGGGCTGAACGAGTTACAGATCTGGTGGACCGTTGCAATGCCGCTGGTCAAACCGGCTTTGGCCGCCCTGGCGATCTTTGTATTTCTTGGCAACTGGACTGCCTTCCTGTGGCCGTTGATCGTCACAAACTCGGTCGAGATGTATACAATCCCCGTGGGCCTGTCGGGCTTTGGGGATGAGGCGGACGTGGCGTGGGAGTTGATCATGACAGGCGCCGCCATATCGACCATTCCAACGCTGGTTGTCTTTCTGATTTTCCAACGGTTCATCATCCGTGGGGTGGTGATGGCGGGGTTGAAAGGGTGATGACATGCCAGACACCGACCAGAGGTCCGACGCGATGACCGACCAAACCAACTTTCCCGATCCAACCTACCGCGACACGGTTTTGGCGCCGCTGTTCGAAGGCGTCAAAACGCATTTTGCTCATGGAATAGCGCAGATCAACCGCGCCCATTTGGTGATGTTGGCCGAAACTGGCATCCTTGGATCAGCGGACGCGCGTGCGCTGGCTCGAGCGCTACAAGCGATCGAAGATGAGACCGATATCGCGGCGCTAACCTATACCGGTGAGCACGAAGATTACTTCTTTGTTGTTGAGGCGGCGTTGCGTGCAAAGCTTGGCGATTTGGGCGGCGCACTGCACACGGCCCGGTCCCGCAACGACATGGACCACACGGTATTCAAGCTGGCGCTGCGGACGCGCGCGCAGGGCATCTTGAAGCTGCTCGCAGACCTCACACAGGCATTGCTGGATAAGGCCGAGCAGGAGAAGGAGACATTAATTGTTGCTTACACCCATGGCCAACCCGCGCAACCAACGACATTCGGTCACTACCTGTCGGCCGTGATCGAGGTGTTGCTGCGCGATATGACGCGGCTGGATGCCGCGGCAGATGGTCTTGAGCATTGCCCAATGGGTGCCGCTGCGATTACCACCAGCGGTTTTCCTATCGATCGGGGCAGAGTGGCACAACTTCTAGGGTTCGAAGGACCGCTGCTGAATGCGTATGGTTGCATTGCTTCCGTTGACTATGTCACCGGCTTGTACTCTGCACTGAAACTGCCCTTCGTACACTTGGGCCGCGTGGTCCAAGATATGGGCGTCTGGGCGTCCTTCGAGGTTGGGCAGCTATATGTGCCAAACGCCCTTGTGCAGATTTCATCCATCATGCCGCAAAAGCGGAATCCGGTCCCCATCGAACACATGCGGCACCTTGCCAGTGTTACGGCAGGGCGTTGCGACATGGTAGTGGACACGATGCACAACACGCCTTTCACAGACATGAATGACAGTGAAGGCGAAGTGCAGCAGGCCGGGTTTGCCGCGTTTGAAAGTGGTGGACGAATGCTGCGCTTGCTGCAGGCGTTTCTGCCTGCCTGTAAGATCAATGATACCAACGTGGCTCGGAACACCGATGCAGCGTGCATCACAATCACGGAACTGGCGGACAAGTTGGTGCGGGATGAGGGGCTGACGTTTCGTCAGGCTCACGAAGTCGCGGCGATGACAGCCCGTACCGTGATTGCAGCTGGTGCGCCTCTTGGTCACGGATTTTCGGCCTTTGCAGAGGCTTTCGAGGCCGAGACTGGCCGAGCCACGCCACTTTCAGAAGAGCGGTTCGCGACAGTTGTTTCGGCCCAACATTTTGTTGCTGTTCGTGATCGTCCCGGCGGTCCCGCCCCTGCGGCTCTAAACGCTGCGTTTTCCGTCTACCACGCGGACCTGAATCGTTTGATCGAACGTGCAACGGCCCGTGCAGACCGCCACGTTGCGGCCTGCGCCATGCTCGACCACAGCTTTGCCGTCCTTCTGGAGGTCTGATCCATGGCCAATCTGTCCCTACGCACACTTACGAAGGCCTACGCCCAGACCGAAGTTCTTCACGGTATCAACCTTGATGTGGCGGATGGCGAATTCATCGTCTTTGTTGGACCATCAGGCTGCGGCAAGTCCACCACCTTGCGCATGATTGCAGGTTTGGAAGAGGTCACGTCCGGTGAGGTTGTGATCGGCGATCGGGTCGTAAATCACCTCGAGCCCAAGGAACGCGACATCGCGATGGTCTTTCAGAACTACGCGATCTACCCGCATATGTCGGTGAAGAAGAACATCGCCTTTGGATTGCGGTCTTCAAAGATGTCGAAGGCTGACAAGGAGGCACGGATCAGCGAAGTCGCTGGTATCCTCGATATGACACATTTGTTGGATCGCAAGCCTGCCCAGCTCTCAGGGGGACAACGCCAGCGGGTTGCGATCGGTCGTGCGATGGTCCGCAATCCGGCCGTATTCCTGTTTGATGAACCGCTGTCAAACCTTGATGCACAATTGCGCACCCAAATGCGTTTGGAGATCAAGAAGCTGCACCAGCGGGTCGGCAACACGATCATTTTTGTCACCCATGATCAGGTCGAGGCAATGACAATGGCGGACCGGATCGTCATTATGAAAGACGGTCATATCCAACAGGTCGGCACGCCATCAGAGGTTTATCACTCCCCGGCCAATACCTTTGTTGCGCGGTTCATCGGTGCGCCTTCGATGAACATGCTGCCCGGTACATTAAACGGCGGTGGCGTGCGGCTTGCGTCCGGTCAATCCGTTGACACCACCCATACCAGCACAACAAGCCGTTCCATCCTCTTGGGTGTCCGCCCCGACGATCTGACACTGCAAGGACCCGGACAAGCGGTTGTCACCGGACAGGTGACAGTGCGCGAGCCGCTCGGTGCTGAAACGTTGATCTACGTCACCACTGAGACAGGAGAAGTAATTGCGAAGGCTGACGGGCGCAGCCCGCCGGATGTAGGGGCACACGTTACACTGTCGGCAGATCCCGCCAACGTCCATGTCTTTGACGCCGAGAGTGGGGCGGTTCTGACGTGACAGGCCAGCCCATTCCCAGCATTCTTTGCGCGGGGCGGCTTTATTGCGACCTGATCTTTACCGATCTGCCACATCTGCCCCGTCTTGGCGAAGAAGTGTTTGCCCCGGGCCTTAGTCTGCATGCGGGCGGTGGTGCTTTCATTACAGCGGCTGCAATCCAGGCGTTGGGCGGTCAAGCAGGGTTATGTGCCACTCTTCCGGCAGCCCCTTTTACCGAAACTGTTTTGCGGGACATTTCAGCGGCTGGGATTGATGCCACACTCTGTACTGCCGCGGCCGCCGGGCAATCCCCACAGATTACGGTTGCGTCCGTGTTGGACAACGACCGGGCCTTCCTGACTCATGCGAGCGGTCCAGCGTTACCTGATATCCGATGGCCCACAAATTGGCGCCATCTGCACGTTGGAGAGTTGCGGACATTGGTCGAACATCCCGACCTCGTCGCGCGTGCGCGGGCTTACCAAATGACGGTATCGCTTGATTGTGGTTGGGATGATGCCTTGATCCATCGCGGTGCCGAGATGACGCGCATTATCTCCGAGGTTGACCTGTTTTTGCCCAATGCACATGAACTTGCCGCCCTCATGAGCAGTGGTCTTAACGCCAGAGCAGCGCCGCTCACCGTCGTGAAAGAAGGTGCGCGCGGCGCGCGTGCCGAGGGTGCGGATGGCGCCCATCATTGTCCCGCACCGATCGTCGAGGTCGTCGATACAACTGGTGCCGGTGACGCTTTTAATGGCGGCTTTCTGGTCGCGTGGTTGTCCGGTGTCGGAGTACCTCAGGCATTGTCCACCGGTGTCCGCTGCGGTGCTGCGGCAGTTGGGCAGGTGGGTGGCACCGGTGGTCTGACTGGTCTGCACCGCATTCCGATCAAGGCTGCGGAGTAGGGGCCCCGTTCCTCTGCATCCTGTTCCACCGGTCGTGCAGCCGGGTTTTCATGTTGCGCGAGGTCAACGCCCACAGCTTGGCGATGATCGGCCTAGCGTGATGCGATCACATCATTGCAAGACGGAATGCCGGCGGTGAAAAACGATTCAGAGACATGGCGAGCTTCGGTCACAATGAGATTGCTTTCGGCGTCCCACACCATGTCATGTGTCCAGACGACGTCTCCCGTTTCCGATACTTCGAGCAGACGCCCATGCTCCGCTTCGGTCAGCAGCAAGTTGCCATTCGGTAGCGTTTGGTGCTTGCCGCGCCGCCACGTATAGAAGGGCTCAGCCTCAGTACCTTCGAAGTCTACTGAGACGCTGTTGTCACGGGGGTCGATCCGCAGAATGCGAGAGCGCATCGCGCCGGTGGCATTGTCGAACACCGTGATCGTGCCATCGGGTTCGAAGTCGGGGTCATGCTGTTTGAACCAGGGGCCGTGCTGCCACCATTTGAGCACACCTGTTTGTGGATCGACCACCGCGACGAGGTTCGGTTCGCGCAGGCTGAACATCAGATCTCCCGCTGCGAACATCGGGAAAGCGTCGGCCAACTCGGGGCGCAGCATTTCGACATCGTTGGGATGAAACGGATCGTCAAGATAGGTGACCTGCCCCGCCGCATCACCCGGCATGCGCACACGAATATCAAAGATACCGCGTTGATCACCGCCCTTAGCCGCGATGATGTCATTGCGCAGATTCAGGGAAAAGGTCTTTTCTCCTGTGTCTTCATCCAAGCGCACCATGTCTTCGCCGTACCACGTCCAGATGCCCCCGGCGTCGTCGCGTGTGATGGAATGGTGAAATCCACCGCGCACGCTCCATATAGTTTGCCCGCATTGGTCGACACGCGCGATGGCATTTCCCACATCGAAGGTCACGACCAGAGACCCATCCTCGAACACCTCCATCCCGTGCAGCATGACGTTTTGGGGCGGCGTGTCTGGATCGAAGTCTTCGTAGTTTATGGGCCAACGGTGGATTTCATCGCCATTGGTGTCCATCAGACGGACAGCAAAAACCGACGTGTCCTGGTCATCACTGAGGCCAGCAATCAAGACATAACCCGGAGCACGCTCAGTTCCGGGCCGGCGCTCATAACCGCGATCGGGTGAGGCCGTACCTTGATCATTCGGCGCGACCAGATGGCGTGTCGGCTCCAACCCGATGTCATTACGCCAGTTGCGCGACACATCAAGATAAGTGCGATGTGCTTCGCCGATCTGTGGGGCAGGGAACCAACCCCACCAGGACGAGACGATGCCATACACCATGGCGATCAGAGCAAGCGAGACGATGAAAAAACCGCGGGCAAAGCCGTCGGATGATGGCAGTTTCATTTCATGGCCTTTCCAGTCGGCGAAAACGCTTGACCAATTGCCTGGCTGCACAGCTCCGCATGTAGAATGTCGGCGCGTTGCAGCAGGTCGGGCGACGCAGCGGAGAGTGAGGGAGCAGGGCGGGGTGCGCGCAAGATATCGGCTACGGCGGCGACCCCGTCTTGATCGTCAAGCCCGATTGCCGCAGCCAATTCGGGCAAATGCAATCTGGGTTCCGCGCACAGCGCATCGTGATCCACAAAGATGGAGTTGGGGCCAGCTGTGGCGAGTACATGCTGATATGCGTCAATCCAGTACCGCAGCCAGAAGTCCACGTGCTCTGGCGTTGGCAAACCCGTTCGCAACGTGGTGAATTCTATTGGCCGCATTGCCTCGCCAAACTCAAAATGCCCAATCCCTTCCATATATCGGCGTGCGAATGGCTCGCGAAAATGCAAATCAGCAAAGCGGAGGTGCTGGCTTAGTAGGGACTGGACTTGCGCGCGCGGATTGCGGATTGGCACTACTATGGACGCATCTGGAAAAAGGCGTTCCAGAAGAGCCAAACGCGCAATGTTGGCATTGTTTTTTGAGATGTAGCGTGTTGCGCCGGGCTTGGTTGCAACGATCTTAGCCATGTGCGTGCGGAAGAAAGCTTCGAACTGCGGGTTCTCGTCTTCCGCCGCCCAGGGGGCGATGCGATTCTTGGTGTAGTGTTCGGGCCAAAACGCCATCCACAGCATTTCTTCAAACGCTTCCGGGCTGTCCACCCCGACTTCAATACCGTCCCCGTGCGCCCGCTCACTTTTGTCCCCAGCCTTGCGAAACGTGCGGGAAAAACTGCCCCACAAGAGGGGGGATAAAGTGAAGGGCATGTGTTGGTAGGTGGCAGAAGCGAATTGTGGAAGGTTTACGAGACCTTCGAGCATGATCGTTGTCCCGGCGCGCGGCAGCGATGTAATGAAAACGGGTTGTTTGGCTGTGTCAGCAACAATACGGCGGCGATAAAGCTTAGTTTCCAAATCACCCAACCGAATTTGCCGTTCAGGCGATGCAAAGGCGAAATCGTGCAGCGCCTTGTCGAGCGGACTGTAAGGCACCTCAGCCGGTTTGCTGGTCTCAGCCGGTGTTCTGTGCAGTCTGTCCAGCCCTATCCAGAGCGCGATGGCGGCGGCGGTGGAACCAAGGATGAACGGCCAGCCAAGGGCAACCGCAATTGCACGGTCAACAGTATAGAACCCAAGTGCCGCGCCACCCCAAACGATGAATGCTGACGCGCCAAGTGATGCAGCACCTATGGCAGTGATCCAAAAGAACCCACCCAACAGCTTGATGGATGCGTGTCTTACCTGTGCTTCCTTGTCCTCATCCGCGATGTCACTGTTCACCATGACCGACACGGCTTGCTGTGTGGTGTCTATGATCCCGCTGGCAACACGTTGCGCATCAAGAACCCGCAGGACCGCGATAAATGCGAAGAGGCCCAGAACCAGGGCAGCGACGCTCAACTTTCATTCTCACGCGGTGTCTGAACATCTGCTTTGGCTTTGCGGGCGCGTAGCATCCTTTTTACGGGATACCAGACGAAGCCGACGATCGCGAGCAGGAGCGCAGCCAGGAGTGCGATCATTGTGCCGATGGCGGTTAGGCCAGCACCTGGCCCAACATAGGCCTGTGCAGTGGCAGGCATCACAACCAAAGCGATGGCCAGTAACGTGGGTGAGTGGGTCACACCCGAAACTCGTGTGTCGCGTTTCATAACGAAATCCTCACTTAACGCGACCAAGTACGACCACGAAAATCAGATAGGTCGACAGGATCGCTTTTGGCTCTTTTCGCAACACAGTTGTGAGTTGCCGATGCGGCAGCAAGGTACGAGACGGAAAACGGCGAAAGCCTGCCAGATCACTCAATCAAGACGGAGCATTTTCGCCCGTTTGAGCCTTCCAAGGAGGTCGAGCGCGGAACTTCGCCTTGGATAGAGAGGAGTAGACCATCTCGAGTGTTGGTTGCGGGCGTTTTCTCAGCAAGAGTCGCCACGTTTGGGTGTTATTCGCGAGCTGGTTCCAACTCGATATCCGGTTCGCTTGTTTCCACGGCTGCTATATCCACGCCCACGGCTTCGAGTTGACCCTTCATCAGAAAGACGTTGTAGACAGGTTTCCACCGCGACATCGTGAAATACACGGCGTCGTCGATTTCCAGTCCCGGAACGATATAGGGTGCATAGAGACCCGGATATTCATCTGCATGCGCGACGATTTGGGGCGCGCTCCATGGGCCGGTCATCGTGGGTGCACTGCGCAGAATGACCGCTCTTTCGACAGGCTCAAGATACATCATGAGCCAGGATTGGTGCACGTTGCTCCAAGCGACGGACAATTCACCTGCCGGAGCCGGAACCACCGCTTTGGCGTTGTGAATATTGGTCGACCATCCTTGGCCGTCCCAATATGTATACGCCCTTGGGTCAAACACGTCCCGTGGTGTAACTCGGCCAAGCCGCACACCGCCGAAACGACCCTGCGGGATACCAAAAACATAGATCATCTCATCGTGTTCGACATAGGCTACTTGCTCAAAGCCGGTGCCGGCGGGCCACATCGCGGTTTCTGATCGTGTCCAGTTCTGACCGTCGTCGTCGGAATAGGCGAGGCCGGAACGGCGGACATACCATTTGTCATCCGCACCCCACATGCGCACGGACATGTAGTGAAGGACCATCCGTTCCCCGAGCGAGATGCCGTTTGTTGGAATGACGGTCCATTCCAAGCCGGGAATTTTCGCTGAGCGGATGATTTCCTTGGCCGCTCCCGTTGCACTTTCGATCATGGCTGCGATGGAAAAGCCGTTTTTGGGATCGGGGTCCGCTATGCGCGCTATGGTGTTGCTGCGCCAATCTCCCCCGTCTGGTCCATAGGTGTCACCGAACACCATGTAGAGTTCACCCTTGTGGGTAAACATGTGGCCCAGATCCGTGCCGTGAACGTTCCAGCGCGTGTCTGTTGCGTTCGGCGATCCAGAGCCTGTTAGCTGGTTCACGATCTCGGTTTCGACGATCTGTAACGCGCCCGGTGTCGATATTTCCGGCGCATCGTTCTGTTGTCCAAAGTCCGATAAAGCCATCGTATCCAATGCCTCGGTTCCTTCGACATCGGCAATTGCCATGGGCAACTGGCAAGCGCAGAAGAAGATGAAAGTCGAAAGGGAAACGCCAAGCAGAGCCGGGGATATACGCATCACAGAGTACCTTCTATAGCCGGAAAGCGGTCGTAGTCGGAACGTCTTGGGCGCTTCAGAGAATCAGCTGAATGCCCGTCGCTTATACGTGCTGTGCGCTTGTCAAACGATCAAGCGGATTATCGCTCATGTGACGTAATGTAGGAAATTTTGACGCGGCGTCATGTTGATTCATTCCACCCACGGCGCGCCATTTGCCTATTCTTTTGGCAACTCTTGCGATGGTCGCGAAGGGTCGCAGACAAAACCATATGCTGGCCACGTCACCGGTTCGGGTTGACTGATGGGCAGCGTGCGGCACGACAAGTGCGGGTTTCTGTGCTCAATCCAACGCAGCATCTGTTCGCCATCGGTGGGAATGACAATGCCTCCGATCGGACCAACGTCCGAGATTGCCTCCTCCGTGCGCCAGGTGACGCGATAGGTTGCGGGCTGGGGAACTTCACCTCGCAATTCGTGATAGAGCGTGGCCATTCTCAGCTCGTAGGACATCGACACAACGGGATTGTCCACCGGGGATTGCGCCATCACGACTTCCAATGTGTCGACCAAGTCGGCGTAATCCGGTTCGCGCGCATTGAGATAGACGGCCATTTCAGCCGCGCGCAGCACACCAAGGACCAGAAGGAGCGCACCGAGCCATGGTTGCAGCCTTGGCCAGTGCCTCAATAGCCAACCGATTGCTGCAATCGCACCGACAAGCAGCGGGCCTAGTACAGGAAGATGAAACGCCTGGATATCGTATGCCCCGTACCAGATCATAAAGGGCAGGAATGCAAAAGCAGTACCCAGCAGGAGCGCGATACCTGTCCAAGCGGCGTTGCGCTGGCGCCAACCAACACCGAAAGCCAAAAGACCAAGCGCTATGAGGGGCAATGAAATCATGGGGTGTGCTTGGCTGAGCGTGCCAAACAAAACGGATGCAGTTTGCAGCGATTTGAGACCCGAGCCGTAGAGATCGCCGAAATACGTGCCCGCAATGTAGTCGATCAGTTCAGACGTCGTTGGGGGCAGGGGCAGGTATTCAGAGTAAGCTGTTGTCGGAGCATGTGTGACCCATGCGAGATAGAGATACTGACTGGCCCCAATAGCAAGTAACCCAAGAACGGCAAGCAGAACGCGAGGACGCAGTAAGATGCGGTAGTGCGTTGCCATCACCAACAAACCAACCGGGGCCAGCATAACCATCATGAGATGATTGCCGAACGACAGGGCATAGATCGCGCAGGCGAGAATGAAATAGAATGTGTGCTTGGTTTCAACGAAGAGGATCAGTGCAAGAACCACGGAAAGAATGAAAGCCAACGCGAGGGGGTAGACTTCCGCCTCAGTCGATTGCACGGCCATTAGGCCAGCACTGCCCAGAAGAAATGCGGCTGCTGCGCCGAAAACTGCGCTACGGGTTAGCCTCCCCACGATCAGGAATGCCATAGCGACTGCAAGAGCGCCGGGTAGAGATGCAAGTGCAATGGTCATGACCCGCCAGGGTTCGAACGGCAGATCAAGCGCACGCACTATCGTTCCAATCAGCAGGACGAACGGGTATCCGGGCCCATGGACGAGAATGGACGTGTGACCAAGCGTTTGAAACTTGGCGGAGTCACCCGCATTCAACATTCCACCGAGACCGGGAAAGAGCAGGCTGGAATAGTAGGACAACCACACCGAAAAAATCATGATCGCCAACCACGGGCTTTGGTAGGCGGATCGACCGAATTTTCGGGTGGTGCTGGGCATCTTCTCTCGTTTCGCGTGCCGCTTCAGGCTGCCGTATTGACGGTGTTAGCCCCAGAGCACCTCAATACTTAAACTATCTCTGGATGGTGTTGATCGGTGGTGTTGGTGCCGCTGCAATCTCAAGTCTCGGCACACCTGCAGCGACCAAGGGTGAAAAGAGTGTTCCGCCGATCCCAAAGGGCAGATCGACATGTCTTGCGGCCTGTGCTGTCTCCATCAGTTGAGCGGCCGAAAGCTGCGCATTTCCCGTGACATACACTGCTCCGCTCTTGAGGCCGATTTCGCCCAGCATATCGATCTCCAGCCTGTCGCCTGCAATATTCAACCGTGAGATACGTGCGGTACCGGCTTCGATCCCGACTTGGCCATCTATGAGATCGAAGTGGGTACGGCCCGCGGCGGGGATCAGGGGCCCCTTTTCCTTGGTCATAAATTGGCGGCCATTTGCGAGTGTTTCGAGCGTCGCAGTCACATCTACCCCGGTGAGGTTGCCATCCTCCATAGAGGCCGTGACGGAGCCTTCGAGACTTTCGAAGAGCTCCCCAAGTGTTTGACCATGCCCGGCTAGTTGAAGATCAGCACTCAGCATTCCTTCTGGCAATTGAGGTGTGCCAATCAGACGCTTCTGCATCTTTCGAGATATAGGTTGCACAATCTCGGCGATCGACGCGTCGGAAATCCTGACAGATATCAACACGTCGGCAGAGTGGTCGATGTCTGCACTCGCATCAATCCGACCCAGCACCTCACTTTGTGCGATCATTTCCAAAGACAGGTTATTGTCGCCCGAGCGAAATGAAACACTGATAGTGTCAAGTGTGGTGCCGCCGAGCGAGATGTCCTCGCCCTCCAAATCCAAATCGACGTCGAACTTGTTGAGCCAAGTCGTCTTGATTGATGTGGTAGCCCAATTGCCTGTACTGATCTTGTCAATTGCGTCGGAAATGGCAGCGTCTGCGGACAGCTGAAGTGTTTGAAGTCCGGGAATGATCAATGTGTCAGAGACGGTGCGAAGAGCCAGGTCTCCATTAAAGGCAATGCCACCTCTAGAAAATGTTGCATCCGATACATGAAGCGCGTCAGAAGTCATGGCGAAACGCCCATCAACCACAATTGGTCCCGGCCCGAAGAGTTGCAAATCTCTAAGACCATTTACCAAACCCTCGACTGGGCTATTGTCAGTTGGGTTATCCATTGAACTGACGTCATCGTCAGCAGTCAGCGCGTCGAAACTTAGAGAGAGTGTTGCCTTACTTCCGCCTTCTGAAAAGAATGCTACGGGATCTTCAATTTTGATGTCAAAGTACGTGCGATGTGCCCCGACGATGAAGTCGCCATCGATCAAAACCCCTCGGGACGCGTCACGTTGTGTAACGGAAAGGTTCAGGCCGGAGATACTGGATTGGCCACCAAAATCCAGAACGCCGTCGGTGACAACAATGGTTGCAGGGGGTTTGCGGTTTTCTGAAGCTTTCTCGTCCGACATCGCGATGTCTGGCCACATGGCGTTTGCCAAGCCAACCTGATCCAACAAGATGTGAGGACTTTGTAAGTGTAGGCTTGCGATTTCTCCGCGCCCTATGAATAGCGGCGCGACGCTGAGCGATGCATCCAGACTGGCTGAGGTCAGGAACCCTTCAGGCTCGCCGCCTTGATTTGTAGTAAATATCGGATCAACAACGACAACCCGGAGGTCGGGTCGGACTGAGACTTCGGACGCCTCGTTCAGCATGATACCAGAGCCGGCGAAACGCCCAAGCTCATGATTTATACTGTCGCGTACGGTGTCGTTCAGGTCCAACTTGGGAACTATAATAAGAGCTGTAGTGCATGCGAACACAAGACCAGCAGCGACCATAGCGCTTCGCGCTACAAGACCGAACCTTTGTCCGTTTCCTGTTCTCATCACACTCCTCCCAACCGTTTTAAATGCAACGGCGGTCTGTGCCTTTGGATCAAATCAGCACCGCATCTGTCACAGTGTGGGGCCGTTACGCTGAGCGACGGGTTTTTTACGGAAAGCCCCGTCACCACGCCGAAAATCGATTCCTAAGCACAGTGTTTTAGATACAGTTTGGTTTGCAACGTAGGCAATCCGTTCGACCTGCATCATCGTATTTGAGGCACGTTTCCCGGCCTTCTGCCGCCGATACCCCCCTCAATTGAGCACATCCCTGCCGATGCCAAAGTTGCTCTGGGAACGGATTTGCAACCTTTTTGCTTTTGCACCCACGCTGCTTCAACCAGCCAGTTGGCTGCCCGAAGCGACCTGTTCGCCAAGGCAGTTGGGCAATGGGCGGTCAAAAAGCATGGCACAATGCTGCAGAGGAGCTTGGGTGTGCCGCCACGAAATTGCCGCTGAAGACTGGCCGTAGAACGGGAACAACCAGAGAGAGATCTACGCATGTCGGTCAAGAACCACGTCGATAGCATGACCAACTCTGACTTGCAGCAGCTGCATGACGGTCAACGCGATGCGTTGGCCAGGGATCGGGTCGCCGCATATGTGAGCTTGCCCGATCTGGAAACAGCTATCGACATACCATTGGTGGTCGATCTTGATGGTACCTTGCTGCGTTCGGATCTGCTGGTTGAGACTGCGTTTCGTCGATTGGGGCGCGACCCCGGTGCGATCGTCGGTATGTTGCAATCACTCAGTGATGGCAGAGCGGCGTTGAAACACTTTCTGTGTGCAGGCGGTGATTGTGCCCCTGAAACTCTACCCTATGACAAGACGATCCTGTCTATGATCCGTCTTGCGCATTTGGCAGGACGATCTGTCTATCTGGCCTCGGGTTCACATGAGGATATGGTAAAGGCTGTCGCAGATCATCTGGGTATCTTCTCGGGGTATTTTGCAACAACCTCTTCGGTAAACTTGTCCGGCAAGGCCAAGGCAGAACGCCTTGTGGAAGAGTTTGGAAGCAAAGGGTTCGACTATGTTGGCAACGGTGCTGCCGATTTGCCAGTCTGGGAACATGCGCGCCAACCCATCGCCATCCGGACGACCCAGCGTGTCGCAACACGCCTGCGTGAAATGGCACCGCATGCTCAATTTGTTGAGCATAGCCGCACGACATTGAACGATTGGGCGCGCCAGTTCCGTGTTCATCAATATGCCAAAAACGCCCTTGTGTTTGTGCCAATGATCGCAGCGCATGCCCTGAGTTTTGAAAATCTGTTCGTCACGATGATCGCGGCCATCGCTTTCTGTCTGGCCGCGTCGGCCTGCTACATTCTCAATGATTTGGTTGACCTTCATGACGACCGTGCACACCGCACCAAGAAGGATCGTCCGCTGGCGCGAGGCGACATTTCATTGATCCACGCCATGCTTGCTGTGCCGATCCTGTTGATCCTAGCCACCGCGACAGCGCTTTCATTGTCGCCGGCATTTGCCTTGGTTCTGACCATCTATTTCGCAATGACGACGGCATACTCCTTTTTCCTAAAAAAGATCCTGCTCGTCGACGTGCTAACACTGGCGGGTCTGTACACGATCCGCCTGTTGGGGGGAGCGGTGGCAATAGGTGTGGTATTGTCGTCCTGGCTGATGGTCTTTGCACTCTCGATCTTCGTATCGTTGGCGCTGATGAAGCGGTTCGTGGAGCTAACAGCCTGCGCTGATGCGGACCGAGCGTCGCCAGACAACCGGGACTATGAAAATGTCGACCTTGGCATGCTTGCCGCCCTGTCTGCAGCCGCTGGTTTTAATGCAGTGACTGTTCTGGCGCTCTATGTGTCCGGCAGTTCCGTTACGAGGCTCTATAGCAATCCCGAAATCCTTCTGTTGGCTTGTCCCATCATGACATATTGGATCGGGCGGGCACTCATCTTGGCGCAGCGGCGGCAGATGCAGGATGATCCGGTCATCTTCGCCATCAAGGACCCGATGAGCAGGCTGAGCGGCCTTGCGATGCTCGCAGTGTTCGTGTTGGCAATCTGACGGGCAAGTCATGCTAAGAATTCTGTCAGAAGGTCATCCGATTGGGCGCTATGTGGCAACCGCTGTCCTGTCGGTGTTGGCGAACCTCCTTGCCCAAGAGATGACGGTGCGCGGCATGCCGGATGCGCACCTTTTGGCGTCGATTATTGTCGGAACGCTGGTCGGCTTTTTTATAAAATACGTTGTCGACAAGACTTGGACGTTCCGCGAACGATACACAACGCCCTTTGGCGAAGCGCAGCGCATCACCTTGTCCGGCCTGTTCAGCGTTGTGACGACGCTGATTTTCTGGGCATTCGAACTTGGGTTTCATGCCATCTGGCAGACCGATTTCGCCAAGTATCTTGGTGCAGTCATAGGTCTGAGCATAGGTTACATTCTCAAGTTCTGGCTTGATCGGCGCCATGTCTTCAGGGAGAGCACCGTTTGAAAGACCTGAGCGGATGGGGCCGATATCCCCGCGTGTCAGGGCAGCTTGATGCGACGTTTGACCTCCATCCGGCTGCCGAAGCGACAGCAGCCCTACCGGGCGTAATTGCGCGGGGGCTTGGGCGGTCATATGGGGACGCCGCCATCGGGCGCACCAACACTCTTGATGCGACGGGTCTGAACCGGATGCAGGGGTTCGATCCGGAAACGGGGGTGTTGGCCACTGAGGCAGGAGTGTCGTTGTCGGACATCATCACGACCTTTCTGCCGCGTGGCTATTTTCCAAGCTGTGTCCCAGGCACCCGATTTGTCACGGTTGGGGGCATGATCGCATCGGATGTGCATGGAAAGAACCAGCACAACGATGGTACGTTTGGCGATCACGTCGAATGGCTGATGCTGGCATTGCCGGATCAGCGAGTTGTCCGGTGCAGCCGGGACGAAAACGCGGAGCTTTTCTCTGCCACGACTGGCGGTATGGGACTGACTGGAACAATCCTGTCGGCTGGCTTCCGGCTGAAGCAGGTGGAAACCGGCTGGATTCGACAAAACACGCATGTTGCGCGCAACCTTAGCGAGGCAGTTGCTTTGCTGCGCCAGACCGGAAACGCCACCTACACGGTGGCTTGGATCGATGTTCTGGCCCGCGGCGCCTCACTGGGGCGATCACTGGTTCTGGAGGGCGAGCATGCTAGGAAAGACCAACTGGCATGGGGTGACGTTCCTTTTCCATCCTCACGAAATGGTCGGATCGGGGTGCCGACCGACATGCCCGGCTGGATGCTGAACGCTGCAACGGTCAGGGCATTCAATCAGCTTTACTACAGGAACGGCGCTCGAAAGGCTGGCCGGACGATGCTCGTGCCATGGGATGCTTACTTCTTTCCCCTCGACGGTTTGGCGAATTGGAACCGTATCTACGGGCGCCGCGGCTTTGTGCAACATCAATGCGTTATCCCGGATGCCAAGGCTGAAAGCGTGGTTTCCGAAATACTTGAGCGCATCTCCAGCCACGGCACGGGTTCATTTCTGGCTGTCCTCAAGCGTCTGACGTCGGGATCCGGGCTGATGTCCTTTCCGATGGAGGGCCTGACACTCGCTCTCGATATACCGCTCAGTGACAAACTGATGCCCTTGCTGGTCGAGATTGACGCGTTGGTCGTGGAAGCGGGCGGGCGGATGTACCTGGCAAAGGACGCAACCCAGTCGCCGGACACTTTTGTGGCTGGCTATCCACAACTTGATCAGTTCCGCCGACTTCGGGACGAGATTGGCGCAACGGGCCAGATGGCCTCGAAATTGTCTGAGAGGCTCGGAATATGAGTGAGACTGATCAAGCGCCTCTGCAGAAAAACCTGCTTGTGGTTGGTGGTACCTCCGACATCGGTCGGGCGGTTGCGGCGGCTTATGCTTCGATGGGTTGGAAGATCACGCTCGCTGCGCGTGATGTCGAAGGCGCCGAGCGGAACGCGGCCGATATCCGAACCCGGACCGGGGCACACGAGGTTACCGTGTGCCAGCTTGATATCCTGGACACGGAACAGTTCGAAACGTTTCTGGATCAACTTGATGCATTGCCGGATACCGTGGTGTGTGTCGTCGGAATGCTGGGTGATCAGCAACGTGCGCAAGAGGATACGGAACATGCGACGCAAGTGATGCGCACCAATTTCGAAGGCCCCTCCCTGCTGCTTGAAATAGTGGCTGCACGTTTCGCCGCGCGTGGCCGCGGGCTGATCGTTGGGGTCAGCTCAGTTGCTGGTGATCGGGGGCGCGCTTCGAACTACGTCTATGGCGCGGCAAAGGCCGGTTTTTCCGCCTACCTTTCAGGATTGCGCAACAGGCTCGCCAGCACAGATGTACAGGTCGTTACTGTCAAACCGGGTTTCGTGCGAACCAGCATGACCGCAGGTATGGATCTTGCCGGCCCGCTGACTGCTGAACCGGAGGATGTTGCCGAACGCATCGCAGGGCTGCAGACGCGGCCAGCCGACGTCATCTATGTGCTGCGCGCATGGCGCCTGATCATGTTCATCATCCGGTTCACTCCGGAAGCAATATTCAAGAAGCTGAAGCTTTGAGATGTCACACGTGTCACGAATAAGCACTCTTTCTTCACCAATCGCCGTGGCGACATGGGCGACAACTGCAATCTGCGCGGCTCTTCTGGTTCTGCCGGGCGTCACTGCAACATCGATGTATTTCAACGATATTCTGATCTTTCTCGACGGTGCGTATCGCGTAGTTCATGGTCAGGTGCCAAATCAGGATTTTCACACAGCACTGGGGCCGCTGAACTACTACCTGCCTGGGCTTGGATACTGGCTGACTGGAGAACTTGGCATGGCCATGCCATTGGGTATAGCGGCGCTGATGTTGGTGACCGCGCCGATCATGGTCCATGTTTTGGGGACACGGATGCGCCCGCTCATCGGTGTACCGCTCGCCATCTTCCTGATGCTGTTGCTTGCCACACCGATGAACACGGGCGAGATACCTGCTAAGATTTCGTTCGCCATGTTCTACAATCGTATAGGTTGGGCACTGCTGGGCATTTTGCTGGTGATGCACCTTCAGCCCGAACGTCCAATCGAACGATGGCAGGGGTGGCTGGATGCCGCCGCCGCGGCGACACTGACGATGCTGCTGGCCTATACCAAGATGACTTACGGGGTGGTTGCCTTTGGGTTCCTTGTGCTGATGTTGCTGCAATCTGGGCAGCGACGTTGGGCAGCCGGAGCAATTGCGCTGTGTGGGATCATCGGGCTTGTGGTCGAGGCGTTCTGGGGTGGCACATGGATGCACATCTCTGATCTGATCGAGGCCACGAAAGTCAGCGGTGTGATCGAGCCTTACATTTATGCGCGGTCCTTTCTTCTCACTTCAGGTGAATACGTGGTTTTTGCCCTGATTGCTGGTTTGGCACTTTGGCAACGGCCACGCGTAACAGATTTTTTGTTCTATGGGTTTTGCGGTGCGGCAGGCTTCGCGCTGCTCAATCAGAACTTCCAGATGATCGGGATTGTGAGCATGCTGGCGGGGGCTGCTGTCGCGGCAGAGATATTGTCACGTCATCAGCACACCACCTCGCCGACACTGCAAAGTATCGTCCGGGGTGCACCATTTGCAGTTGTGATCCTGCTCTTGCCCATCGCGCTCTCATCGGCCGCTGCGGTCGGCGTTCATACGACCGTTGCCGCAACCCGGGCGGGTGTCGCGCTTGAAACACCCAACGGCAAAGGGTTGCGGATCATCAACATCCTCAACAAGGGACAATTCGAGTTTTATAGTGGCTATGGGCAGACGCTGGCAAGCGGCGCTACGCTGCTGGCCTCACTCGACAAGTCGCCATCCCGTGTGCTGGTCATGGACTTTGTCAGCCCTTTCGCCTCGCTTGCAGGATTGCCACCGCAGGAAGGGGGCAATGCATGGATGCACGACAACCGCAACTTCGACCTCGAAGTTCATCTTCCCG
>NZ_JBYNDP010000120.1:0-10339 GCF_059783535.1 Tateyamaria sp.
ATGACTTTGAGCCGCGCCGGCTACGCCCCTACCGCCCCGGTTATCTGGCCGGGTTTGGCGCCGAGCGACACCACCAATCTGTAGCCGAAGGGCTGACCGCGAATGCAGAGGACAAGGACCTTTTGATCCGCAACCGGATCAAGGGACACGTGGGCAAGTCTGGCGTGCATGACGTGCGCTATATCACTGACACGACTGGTGTTCGGTACAGGCGCATCCTGCTGCCCGTCTGGATCCTGCACTACCAGTACAAGGGTGAGGCAATGAAGGTCGTAGTGTGCGGAATGCAGGGACGCACCTATGGCGAGCGTCCGTTTTCATGGGCGAAGCTTACGGGATACGCCGCCGCATTGTCCGCTCTTACAATCGCCTTTGGCCTCGCTTGGGGCGCTGGCGGTCTGCTTTAGACCCCGATCTGATCAGGCGGGTTGTCGAGCAGATCGCGCAACCGTTCGATGGCAGCTTCGAAAGACTGAAGGCTGACGCCTGCATTGATCGCAATTCGCACTGCATGCGGCGTACGCGCATCCCGGCAGGCATAGTCTTCGGCCGCACGGATGCCGACGCCTTGCTGTGACGCCGCTTGCACAAATGCGCCCGCACGCCACCCTTCCGGCAAGCGCAGCCACAGGAATGGCACGTCCTTACGCCAAACGATATCATAGCCCCCCAATACATTCACCGCCCGCTGAACATAGGTGCCAATACCCTTGCGCGCATTTGCCATGAGATCGGGCAGGTCGGGGTGAACCAGCAGGGATGCAAACAGGTCCGTCATCGGTGTCGGCAGGCCAAAGAAGGAGTATTCCGCGGTCCGCCGCAGGACATTCGCCCGCCCCTTCGGCGCGACAGCGATACCAAGCCGCAAGGCTGGCGTGATGGACTTCGAGATCGAGGAAATGTACCAAGTTCGCTCTGGTACAATCATGCGATAGCTGGGCGCCTGTGCCAGCCCCAGCCTGTAACAATCATCTTCAAGGATTTGCAGATCGTGCTTGCGGGCAACTTCGGCAAGCTCCTCGCGCCGGGCCGAAGGCGTGAAACCGCATGTGGGATTGTGCACTTCCGGGGAGGTACAAAAAATCTGAGCGTCATGCGCTTTGGCTGCGGCGTCCAATGCCTCAGGAGTGACCCCATGCGCATCCATTTCGACCGGGATTGTATCTGCGCGCAGCAGCTCCGCCGCCCTCCGAAAGCCCGGATATGCCAGGTCCTCGACCAAGATGGCAGGGCGTCGCCCCCGGAGAAGCGCCTGAAGTACCAACAGAATCGCGTTTTGCCCGCCATTGGCCAAGACGATATCATCGGGTCCAAATGACCCGATTGGCGCCCCAGCAAGCCACGCCGCTGAAGCAGTACGCGCTTGCGCGCTCCCAGCTCGTGTTGGGTAGTGCATCACGCCCGAGGGTGGATCCTGAGCAACTCTCGCCAACAGTTTGCGGATCAGTGTCGCCTGCCCAACGCTCGGCAAATGTGGTGAAAAGAGATTAACGTTCCAGGTCTGCGCCCCTGAATTGTGCCTGACGCTGTCAACCTCAATAGGCACGTCGGAATAAAGTGGCCCCTTTTCATCAGGTTGCGCAACGAATGTGCCGCGCCCCACCTCTGCCTTCAGCGTCCCATCGTCCGTCAGAAGCGTGTATGCACGCGCCACGGTGCCAGGAGTAATGCCAAGGCTCCACGCCAAATCCCGCACTGGCGGCAGCTTGTCCCCCGGTGTCAGATCATGGTCCGAGATGCGTTGGCGGATGACCTGCATGACCGCCTTGTATTTCGGCCCTTGTCCATCCAGCAGATCTGGCGACCAAATTGTACCCATTACAATGTTTCCGTAGCGTTACATGATTTCATATTGTATCACTCAATCATGGCAATATCGCCATATTGTGTCAATACAATTTTAGGAGTTTCCCATGGCACATCACATGCAAACGCCCGCCTCGCACCTGGCTTACCTGACTGCGCAAAATCGCATTCCGGCAACCTCGGTTGTCGCGCTGCGCATTGCGGTGATGCTGTCGAAATGGGCCGAACGTCGCCGCAGCCGTCTGGCTTTGCGCCATTTGGATCCGCACTTGCTGCGCGACGTGGGACTGACACCCGCCGAGGCTGAATATGAAGCTTGGCGCGTGTTCTGGCGGGCGTGACATCCCCGTGGCACCTGCCAGACCTCTTCCTTGCGGCCGGGGTTGACCCGGCCGTTTTTTATTCCTGCAAGTCAACACCTTGGGGTGGAATGGCATAGGTCAAACTGGCGCGCGCCACAGGCTTGTCGTCGCCTTCCGAGAACAACAGGGCATCCGTCACAGACAATTGCTTGCCCAGCTTCAACAACCGGCCATGCGCAATCAAATCGACCCCAGCCTTTGGCTTGCGCATGAAATCTATGGAGCAGTTGGTTGTCACAGCCAGCGCCCGCGGCCCGATATGAGCCAACGTCACCATGTAGGCCGTGACATCCGCCAACCCGAACATGGCCGGGCCGGAAACCGTACCCCCGGGGCGCAAATGCCGGTCCTGTACCAAAAGACGCAAAACAACACCTTCTTCTGTCACCTCTTCGACATGGAACTCACCCGCAACTTCCAGGAACACCTTTTGTAGAAACGCGTTCATCTCGGGCGCAGTCATTACAACAGCCATGCTTTTCCTTCCCTTGTCCCTGCCCTAGGGTGAGCCGCAAAGGTGTTGGAGGGCAAGATGACAATTCTGGAACGTGAGGTCACAGGGGCTGTCGCCCATCTGCGCATGAATGCGCCTGATCGCCTGAATGCGCTCTCTGATGAAATGATTGCCGAACTGCACGGCGCTTTGGATGATGTCGCGAATGACAGTTCTGTACGTGCTGTGGTGCTGTCCGGTGCGGGCAAGGCGTTTTGCGCGGGCCACGATCTCAAACAAATGACGGCAGGGCGCCAGGCAGCCGATGGTGGCACGGCGTATTTCAAAGATCTGTTCGACCGTTGCGCCGCAATGATGGCACGCATACAGTCCCTGCCCCAACCCGTCATTGCTCAAGTGCACGGCATCGCGACCGCGGCAGGATGCCAACTGGTGGCAACCTGCGACCTAGCAGTCGCGGCCCACGGGACACGGTTTGGGGTCAACGGTGTGAATATCGGCCTGTTCTGTTCAACGCCGATGGTGGCGCTGAGCCGGAACATCCCGCGCAAACAGGCCTTTGAGATGCTAACCACTGGCGAGTTTATCGAGGCGGCGCGCGCAGTTGAACTGGGTCTTGTTAACCATGCTGTACCGATGGAAGAGCTGGATACGACGGCCCGAGACCTTGCCAACCGGATCGCTGACAAGCTGGGCAGCGCGGTCAAAATCGGCAAGCAGGCGTTCTACGAGCAACTTCAGATGCCCGTTGCTCAAGCTTATACCTACACCGGTGAGGTCATGGTCACGAACATGATGAATCCGGACACTGTCGAGGGCATTGACGCGTTTATTGAGAAGCGCCCGCCGAACTGGTCTCAATAGCTTCGCAAAAGTGGATAAAATCCGGCACGACTTTTGGTTGTTTCCAAATCGTGGACCGACTATTTCCAAGATACGACTAGCAATTTGGGCACAAATGAGGCACAAATTGGACACGGTTAACAAACCGATGACATTTTTGGGTCGCCGAGTGCGGAAGGTCCCTCCGGGTCAGCCTCTCTCTGACCGACCATCCCCGCAGCGGCGACCCCAAAAGACCCCCTCACAATGAAAAAGTCTCCAGGCCCGCCGACACGTGCGTTGTGTTATACGGCCGGTCCGCAATCACCCGGAGGCGCAACAATTACCGGATCCTCGGGGCCGCATGGTTCTCCGCTGATTGGGTAACGGTCCGGTTCCTCGCACGCCTGCAAGGCGAAGAGTGCTGAAACCACGAAAGCGAGTCTGAGTAGTGTCATAGTCCTGTCCTGTACAATTGTGTTCCCTGCATAGAGGCCGCCAAGCAAGGCCACATTGATCCTTATCAATTGCCAGAGCGGACTGGGCATGGATTGCGCCACCGACGCGCATGCCCTACATCCCGCCCATGACAAAAATCCTTCATATCGTGGGCGGCGGCATGGCCGGGTCCGAAGCTGCCTGGCAGGCGGCGAACATGGGCGTTCAGGTCGTGATCCACGAAATGCGTCCCAAAGTCGGTACGTTCGCGCATCAAACCGGACTTTTGGGCGAAATGGTCTGCTCGAACTCGTTCCGCTCCGATGATAGCGAGCAGAATGCCGTTGGTTTGCTGCACTGGGAAATGCGGGCCGCAAACGGGCTGATCATGCAAACCGCTGACAAACACCGCCTGCCCGCAGGTGGCGCATTGGCTGTCGACCGTGATCCCTTTGCGCAATCGGTGACCGACGCGCTCATGGCGCACCCCAACATCTCTGTCGAATACGGAGAGATCACGGCTCTGCCAGATGATGGTCACTGGATCATTGCCACAGGTCCGTTGACCTCGTCGGCACTGGGTCAGGCGATTTCGAAGGAAACCGGCGCCGAAGCATTGGCGTTTTTCGACGCAATTGCACCGATTGTCTATTTCGACTCCATCGATATGGACCAAGCGTGGATGCAATCGCGCTACGACAAGGGCGAGACCGAGGAAGAGCGCACCGCATACCTCAACTGCCCCATGACAAAGCAGCAGTACGAAGACTTCATCGACGCACTGCTGGCTGCCGACAAAACGGAATTTCACGAAGGCGAGACAGCCGGTTACTTCGACGGCTGTCTGCCCATCGAAGTGATGGCAGAACGCGGTCGCGAAACGCTGCGCCATGGGCCGATGAAACCCGTGGGTCTGACGAACCCGCACCAACCTGAGGTCAAGGCGCATGCCGTCGTGCAACTGCGGCGCGACAACAAACTGGGCACGCTCTACAACATCGTCGGCTTCCAGACCAAGATGAAGTACGGCGCGCAGGCCGATGTTTTCAAACGCATTCCAGGTCTGGAAAATGCACGTTTCGCTCGCCTTGGCGGCATTCACCGCAATACGTTCCTGAATTCGCCGACCTTATTGACCGCTGATATGCGTCTGAAGTCACGGCCCAACGTTCGCTTTGCAGGGCAAATCACCGGGGTCGAAGGATATGTGGAGTCCGCTGCGATGGGCCTACTGGCCGGTCGCGCTGCGGCCATGGAAATCCTTGGCGGCTCATTGGACATGCCCCCAGCCACGACAGCGATGGGTGCCCTGATCACCCACATCACTGGCGGTGCAGAGGCCAAGACGTTCCAGCCCATGAACGTCAATTTTGGCCTGTTCCCTCCGGTCGAAGGGCTGCGCGGCGGCCGGCGTGGGCGCAAAGACCGCTACAAGGCCTACACCGATCGGGCCAAGGCGGATTGGCAGGCCTGGCTGGCCCCGCAAGCTGCTGCTGCCTAGAGACTGGACGGATACGACATCTGACCGTTACTTTGTTGGCATGACTGGATTTTTGGACAAGGCCTATCAGGCACGTGACGCGGCTTCGACCCGCGCACTTTATGATGATTGGGCCGCCAGCTACGAAGCGGAAGTGGCCGAAAACGGATATGCCACACCAGGCCGTTGTGCCGAGGCATTGCAGAAGTATGTGACTGATCTATCGACTCCAATCCTCGACTTCGGTTGTGGGACAGGTCTGTCAGGCTTGGCGCTCAAGCTGGCCGGGTTCGAGGCGATCGACGGTGTTGACCTGTCTGCCGAGATGCTCGAAGGCGCGCGCGCCAAGGGTGTCTATCGGCACCTCGATCAGATTGAGGCCGGCGGCGCGTTGCCGCGAGACGACTATTCCGCCATGGCGGCCATTGGCGTCATCGGTGCAGGGGCGGCGCCAATTGATGTGCTTCACACCCTGATGCGGGCGCTGCCCAAAACCGGCAGGCTGGTGTTTTCTTTCAACGACCACGCGCTCGAAGATCCGGCAAACGAAGCTGGTGTTGCTGCATGGACCGATTGCGGCGCCGGCCGTCTACTGTTCAAGGAACACGGGGATCACCTGCCCGGCATAGATTTGAAGTCCAACGTTTACGTGCTTGAAAAAGCGTGACTTTCGTTACCCGATTTGCGCCTTCACCGACGGGTCCACTACATTTGGGTCACGCTTATTCCGCCATGCTGGCGCATGACATGGCACGGGCAGAAAGTGGTGCTTTCCTGTTGCGGATTGAAGATATCGATCAATCACGCGCGCGGGAAATGTGGGAGGACCAAATCTATGACGACCTGCAATGGCTGGGTGTGACCTGGGATGGGCCTGTGCTGCGCCAATCTCAAAACATGGATGTTTACACAAGTGCTTTGGATACCCTGTGGCGTCAGGGTTTGCTGTATCAATGCGATTGTAACCGGCGGGATATTCTTGACGCCGCGCAGGCGCCGCAAGAAGGCGTGCCCACCCACGGTCCCGATGGGCTACTCTACCCCGGCACCTGCCGTCACATGCATCCGCGCACGGGCCTACGCCCTAAAACCGTAGCCTTGCGACTGGACATGGCGGCAGCTCTTGCCCAAATCGACGCCGAACTCGTCTATTCTGAAACTGGTGAGCATCCTGGACGGATCGAGATCAGAAACCCGACGCAGACCATTGGTGACATCGTTCTGGCGCGCCGGGACATGGGGACGTCGTACCACCTGTCCGTTGTGGTCGATGATGCGGCACAGGGGGTGACCCACATCCTGCGCGGCGCTGATTTGGCGGAAGCAACTGGCATTCATTTGATCTTGCAACACTTGCTGCGCCTGCACACGCCCATCTACCACCATCACCGCCTGATCCGGGACGATGCTGGCAAACGCCTGGCCAAGCGTGACGATGCGCGCGCGATCTCGAAATACCGGGCTGAGGCCGCCACCCCAGACGACATCAGGCGGATGGTCGGCCTGCCGCCCGCCCCGTAGTGCGGGGTTACTCCATCGGAGCCATCAGCTCGACCTCGGACCCGTCCGTCACATCCGTGTAAAAACAGGTCCGCCGCCCGGTGTGGCAGGCCGGTCCTGTTTGCTTCACAAGCGCGATCAGGCAATCGCGGTCGCAATCTACGCGCAGCGACACCAGCTCTTGCACATTGCCGGAGGTTTCGCCTTTAACCCAGAACGCCTGCCGCGAACGGGACCAATACGTGACGCGCCCGGTCTCCAAGGTACGGGAAACGGCTTCGGCATTCATCCATGCCATCATCAACACTTCATGACTGTCCGTGTCCTGCGCAATGGCCGGGATCAAGCCCTGGTCGTTGAATGTCAGGCTGTTGGGATCAAAATCCGACATGGCAAAACCTTTTGCATCTGTGTCCGAGCCGACTATGTAGGGGGAAACGCCATACGACACCAGAGCGGAGGGACCATGCCCGCCGATACCGACCTGATCAAGCTTTATTCCAGCCGCATCCTGGGCCTCGCCGCTGATATTCCGCATCATGCCCGGCTGGCTGACCCTCACGCCACGGTCAAGAAACGCTCGCCCCTTTGCGGATCGACGGTCACAATTGATGTCCAGGTGGAAGACGGGCGCATCAGCGGCTTTGGCCAAGATGTCAAAGCCTGCGCGCTTGGTCAGGCTGCGGCAGCCGTTACCGGTGGTGCTGTCATTGGGCGCACGCTCGACGAAGTTCAAACGGCCCGCGACGCGCTGCGCGCTATGCTGAAATCTGGCGGTCCTGTTCCGGACGCGCCCTTTGATGGATTCGAAGTTCTGGAACCAGCCCGAGACTACAAGAACCGACATGCATCGATACTGCTGAGTATCGAAGCAACGGCGGAAGCGATGGAACAAGCTTTACAGTCCGATTGCGCCTGAGCAGCCGTTGACCAGTCGGCCTCCGACACACCGCAAGGCTACAATATAGATAAAAAAAGCGCCGCACATCCGGGCGGATGGCGGCGCAGGGAAAGCGTCTCTTGCGTGGGACAGATCCAAGCCCCGTGGCAAACGGGGGCGTTCAGGCGGCAGGCAGAGCCGGTGAAACGCGGGACAGCACCTGGGACGGGCGCGGTATGGGATCAAGCAAGATCGCAGGCAGAAACTCAGACCAAAGACGGAAGATGCAGCGCAACAACCAGCATCACCGTCAGGGCAGCAGCGCCCGCAGCATCCTGAAGCAACGTGGCTTCAGCGCGGAAGGCGATATCCTTGATCTGGCGCAACGTGGTCATGTCGGCATCTCCATCTTCGAGTTGCCTCTTTGTTCTCACATTCTTAACGATGCGTAAAGAACTTTTTGAGAACATTTGCGAACTTTTCAGGAAAAACTGCCTAACCCACTGAAATCAAACGGATCGCTTCGTCCTGTCGCATAAGCCACAAGAGAACGCGCGCCGCCTGTCCCCGCGGGGACAAAAGCTCGGGGTCCTCGGTCAGCAATTTACGGGCGTCCGATTGCGCAACGGCCATCAAACCGGTCTGCCGTTCAAGGTCCGCCACCTGAAATCGCGGCACACCGGATTGCGCAGTTCCGATCAGGTCGCCATAGCCCCGCATTTGTAAATCCGTCTCGGCAATACGAAACCCGTCTTCAGTCTCACGCAGCACCTCCAGCCGCTTTTGCCCGGAATCGGACAACGGCGCTTGGTACAGGAGCAGGCAGGTTGAGGCGGCATCCCCACGCCCCACGCGCCCACGCAACTGGTGCAACTGCGCAAGCCCAAAGGTTTCTGCCCGTTCGATCACCATGATCGTCGCGTTTGGGACGTTCACACCCACCTCAATCACGGTTGTCGCGACCAACACACCTGTCTCGCCTGCTTGGAACCGGGCCATGGCAGCGTCTTTCTCGGCGGGTGGCATCTGGCCATGGACCAAGCCAACGCGTCCCTCACCCAGCGCGGCGCGCAAACGCTTGAACCGCTCTTCGGCTGCCGTCAGGTCGACCGCCTCGCTCTCTTCAACCAGTGGGCAGACCCAGTAGCATTGCCGCCCCTCTTCCATCGCGGCCTGCAAACGGGCCACCACCTCATCCATCCGGCCGGTGCTGACCATGGCGGTTTTGATCGGTTTGCGACCGGGCGGCTTTTCATCCAGAACAGACACGTCCATGTCGCCATACTGCGCCAAGGCCAGAGACCTCGGGATCGGCGTGGCGGTCATCACCAGCACATCAGCCGCTCCCCCCTTTTTGCCAAGGGCCAGCCGTTGCCGCACGCCGAAGCGGTGCTGTTCGTCAACGATCGCCAATCGCAGATCAGAGAAGACAACATCGTCCTGAAAAACAGCATGTGTGCCCACCAATATCTGAATGTCGCCACGGGCCAGCGCCGATAACTTCGCGCGGCGTTCAGCGCCCTTGTCCCGCCCGGTCAGCAACTCCAGAACAACGCCAGCGTCTTCGGCCAAGGGCTGCAAGCCTTCCAGATGCTGACGCGCCAGGATTTCTGTGGGCGCCATCATCACGCCCTGCCCGCCCGCTTCAACCGCAATTAGCAAAGCCATGAACGCGACCAAGGTTTTGCCCGCCCCCACATCGCCCTGCAAAAGGCGGTTCATGCGCGTGGGTGCCGCCATGTCCTGGGCAATCTCGGCGATGGCGCGTTCCTGAGCGCCAGTCGGTGCGTACGGCAGTGCCGCGCGAACACGAGCTTGCAACCGTTCGGTGCCGCGAGTTTCAATCCCGACCTCCTGACGTTCAGAGGTACGTGCCAGGGCCAGTGTCAGCTGATGCGCCATCAACTCGTCATAGGCCAGCCGCGTACCCGCAACAGAATCCGGAGACAGGTCACCCTGCCCCTCTGGCAAATGCACTGTCTTCAGCGCCCTTGCAAAATCAGGCCATTTCTGCTGCGCCAATTGCCCTGGATCAATCCATTCAACCAAGTCCGGCACGCGGGCCAAGGCGGACCGGGTGGCCTTGAACATGGTCTTTTGGGTCACGCCCGCCGTCAGAGGGTAGACCGGTTCAAATGGCGGGATATCCCCGGCGTCTTCCACGGGCAGAATATGGTCGGGGTGCACCATGTTCGCGATGCCGTCGAACAATTCGACCTTGCCAGAGACAACGCGGGTGCTGCCAGTGGGCAGCACCTTGTTCAGATAGTCGCTGCGCCCGTGAAAAAAGACGAGCTGAAAGCTGGTCTGCGCATCCTCCACATGAATGCGATAAGCCCCGCCCCGATTGCGAGCGGGATGATGGGCGCCGACCGTGACCTTAACGGTCAAGGTCGTGGGCAGTGCGGCCCCTTCCACGGTGTCCCGCAAGGCACGATCGACGCCCGTATGCGGTAAGGTAAACAGAAGGTCACGCGGTGCAGCGATGCCCATGTGACCCAGGTTTTGCGCCGTCTTGGGTCCAACACCGTCAAGCGTTTCAAGGTCCGCAAAGAGCGGAAACAGGATTTCAGGGCGGCTCATAGCGCGCCGATCAG
>NZ_JBYNDP010000121.1:0-10232 GCF_059783535.1 Tateyamaria sp.
CGCAGCAGCGCAGGGTCCAACACGTCCTTACGGTTTGTTGCCGCGATGATGATCACACCTTCGTTGGCTTCAAATCCGTCCATCTCGACCAGCAACTGGTTGAGGGTCTGTTCACGCTCGTCATTGCCGCCGCCATAGCCCGCGCCACGATGGCGACCCACGGCGTCGATCTCGTCGATGAAGACGATGCAAGGCGCGTTTTTCTTGGCCTGTTCGAACATGTCACGGACACGGGACGCACCCACACCCACGAACATCTCGACAAAGTCAGAGCCGGAAATGGTGAAGAACGGCACACCAGCTTCACCGGCCACGGCACGCGCCAGTAGCGTTTTACCAGTACCCGGAGGGCCAACGAGCAGCGCACCTTTGGGGATTTTACCACCCAGACGGCTGAACTTCTGCGGATTGCGCAAGAACTCGACGATCTCATCAAGCTCGTCCTTGGCCTCGTCAATGCCAGCCACGTCGTCAAAGGTTACGCGGCCATGCTTTTCGGTCAGCATCTTGGCCTTGGACTTGCCAAAGCCCATGGCCCCACCTTTGCCGCCACCCTGCATCCGGTTCATGAAGTAAATCCACACACCGATCAGCAACAGGAAGGGCAACAACGACAGGATAAAGGTCTGGAAACCGGATTGTTGCTGCGGTTCGACCTGCACAGGCACCTCGTTTGCGATGAGCAATTCGGTGATCGCCGCATCTTCGGGCTTGATGGTCACAAAGTCTTCTGTCCCACGACGAAAGCGGACCTGCTCACCATCCAAGGTCACTTGGGTGACAGATCCATCTTCAACAGCCGAAACGAACTCGGAATAGGTGATCTCACGGCTTTGCAGCGTGTTGCCCGACCCACCAAACAGGTTGAACAGCGCGAGGATCAGCAGAAACAGAACAACCCAGAAGGCGATATTACGTGCGTTTCCCAAGGAAAATCTCCTGATAATACCGGTACGCGGCCCTCGCCGGCACCGTTTCCTCTAAGATAGACATGCTGCGCACATGTTCAATGCGATAAAAGTGCAGCAAAAAAGGCATCTTTTCCACCGTCCAGCTCCGCACTCCACTCGTCATCGAGCCCGACAAAGGGCGCCGCGACCAGACGGTCCTCGTACCAGACTGCCGGAGAGGCCGCCAGAGCAGCGCGTGGAAGACCAATATCGCGCCACCCTTCAATACCCGCCAACGCGTCGTATCCCAGCGGGCGCACCTCAAGATCGGGATCGTCTTCCGGTCCCGAAATCATCCAGCGGTCATCCCACATATCGCCCACTTCGCACACGGTGTCCTTTACCGCGTTCAACTCGCGGAACACCCAGATGGTGCCGTTTTCAACACAGATATGGCATCCATCAAGGGTTGCGGGCCGCCCTGCCCGGATCGCAGCCAAGGTGCGCGCCACAGGGTCCTTGCGCGGGGGATAGACGCTTTGCGATGTCCAGTTCAGTGTGTGCAGGATGAGCCTGCGCGCTGTTTCCTGTGGCAACAACCGAAACTTGGCCAGATCAATGGCAATCACGCCATGAACAACTTCGGCCATGTCCCGCGCGGCCAGAAAGGTTTGCCAATCCAACGCCTCACGGGCGCGCGTCATGTGCTCGGCCACCTCAACAAGCTTCTCGGTTGTAACACCCAGCGTCCCTAAAACCGCCAGGGCCTCGCGCACCCGCACGCGTTCAAAATCATGTGACAGGTTGCTCGGATCGTCACACCAGTTGATCCGCGCGTCCCGCAAAACATCACGCAAGGTCGCGCGTTCAATCTCGAGAAAGGGACGCACCCACGTGATGCCATGATGTACACGTCGCGCCGCCATGGCACTCAATCCGTCCACACCGGAACCGCGCGCCAGGCGCATTACAAAGGTTTCGGCCTGATCGTCTGCAGTGTGACCCAGGGCAATATGGGCGATGCGGTTGGCATAGGCCCAATCCGCCATGATCTCGTACCGGGCATCTCGGGCAGCAGCCTGCAAGTTGCCCTGCCCGTCCCAGCCGGTCCAGTATTCCACGTGATGCGGCAAATTCCAGCGGACGCACAAATCCGTGACAAGGGCGATCTCGTCCCGTGCCTCTTCTCGCAAACCGTGGTCTACGGTGATGACATGCAGCTCGACCTCTTGGTCACGGCAATACTCGACAAGGGCGGCCAGCAGCGCGACTGAATCCCCTCCTCCCGACACGGCCGCAGCCATGCGCTCGGGCGGGTTTGTCCCCATTTGCGCCTCAATCGCCGCGATCAGGGGCGCCATCATGGATCAGGAACAGCCGATATTCTGCATCGCGTTCTGGGCATCGGCAATGACAGCGGCGCCGGGAAAGCGGACCCCAACCTCGGCCAATGTCACACATGCCTCCTGGGTCTGGCCCAACCGACCGAGGGCAGCGCCCAGCTTGAACAATGCCTCGGGTGCAAGTGGACCTTGGGGCGAAAGGGTAAACGCCGAAAGATAGGCGCGCGCGCCTTCACGCACATCTCCGAGCCCCTCCAGCGCATCACCCCGCCGCAACTCCGCATCTATTGCGAGCGGTCCGCCGGGGTAGGTCTCATTAAAGGTCGCAAACTGGTCTGCGGCGGTGCGAAAGTCACCCGAGGCGAGCGCCTCCTGCGCCCGCTCGAAGTCTGCTTTTTCCTGCGTTGCCAGTTGTGGCGCATCCGTCGCGGGTTGCTCGACGACAGGCGCGGTTGCCGTCGGCGCCTCGCCTCCGCCCAATGTCGGGGTGTCGCCAAGGGCCGAGATATCACAGCCCTCTTCCAGCTCACACAAACGGAACTCAAGATCGCCGACCCGGTTGGTGCCATCGGTCACAACGCTGTTGATGCGAAACTCAAGCTGCTCAGTCTTGTCCGTCAGGCGCCGCAACTCGACCTCAATCGTGTTCACCCGGTCCAAAACTGATCCGCCTGCGGCCCCGCCGCCAACACCGCCGGTTGTCGACAGCTCGCGCTTCAGACGTTGCACTTCGGTGTTGAGCACAACCAGCTCCTGCCGGATATCGGCCAAGGTCTGATCCTGCGCCAGTGCCGGGCCCATCAGGCCAACCGCCAGCGCCATTGCGACAAAATACCGTTTCACCACAGACAATCCCCGTCGTGTTTGCTTAGCTGGTCAAACCACCTGCGAGCACCGTAACAGCCCGGCGGTTCTTGGCATAGCAGGCTTCTTCGCTGCACACTTCGATTGGACGCTCTTTGCCAAAGCTCACAACCTGCAGACGGCCCGGCTGCACACCTTGGCTGACCAGATAAGCACGGGCCGCATCTGCACGACGCGCACCAAGGGCAAGGTTGTATTCACGAGTGCCCTGCTCGTCCGCATGACCTTCGATAACAGCGGTGTAGTCGGCATTCTGCAGCAGCCACACGGCCTGACCATCCAATGTGGTGCGGCCTTCGGGCGTCAGCGTGGACTGGTCCACCGCAAACAGAACACGGTCACCGACCGCCTGTTGGAAATAGGCTGGCGATGCAGGGTCCGACGCGCTGCCCGGGATCGTGCCGCTGTTGGCCAGCGGATCCGTCCCCTCAGCCCCGCCGCCAAAGCGTGCCGGGTCGGTACATGCGGCCAGGCTCACGGCCGCACAGATCATCAGGATCGAAGATTTCAATTTCATGGCCTGTGCCTCTCTGTTTATCGCGCCCACTGCTTGGCGTCTTTCTGTTTGTCTACCACGTTCCTGCACACAAGAAAACGTGGGGCTTTATCGTTGCAACGGTCCCCAGGACGGGTCCGATCCGCCGTCAGGCGTGCGCACAGGGCGCAGGTTGCGGCCGGTGATGTCAACCGAATAGAGGGTCGAACGCCCGGCGGCCCCTTGGGTTTCGCGGGCAAACATGATGACGCGACCATTCGGTGCCCATGTCGGCCCCTCATCCAGGAAGGAAGCGGTCAAAAGCCGTTCCTCGCTGCCATCGGTGCGCATCACTCCAATGTGAAAACGGCCCTTCGACTGCTTGGTGAATGCAATCAGATCACCACGCGGCGACCAGACGGGCGTGCCATAGCGCCCCTCGCCAAAGGAAATGCGCCGCGCTTCACCGCCGCCAGCTGGCATGACGTAAAGCTGCTGGGTGCCGGAGCGATCACTTTCAAACACGATCTGACTGCCATCCGGGCTGAAGCTCGGCGCCGTCTCGATTGCTGGTGTCGAGGTCAGGCGCTGCGACTGGCCCGACCCAACGTTCATGGCCCAAATGTCCGTGTTTGCCCCTTGGGTCAGCGAATAAACCACTGTTTGCCCATTAGGGGCAAAACGGGGCGCAAAGCTCATCGTGCCTGGTTGGCTTTCCAGCACGCGGCGCTGCACGCTGCCGACATCCAGCACATAGATACGCGGGAAGCCTGTTTCATAGCTGGTGTACAACACGCGGTCCCCGGTCACGGAAAAACGCGGGGCCAGAACAATATCCTCGGACCCTGTCAGGTACTGGATATTCGCGCCGTCATAATCCATGACAGCCAAACGCTTGCGGCGGCTGTCCTTCGGACCTGTTTCACTGACAAAGACCACGCGGCTGTCAAAATACCCCGTCTCGCCGGTGATCCGGCTGTAAACAACATCCGCCATCTTGTGTGCAATGCGGCGCCATGCGTCGGTGGTGCCCGCCAATTGCAGTCCCTCACCCAGCTCTGCGCCCGAAAACACATCATACAAACGGAACTTCACCGAAATCTGGTCACCATTGACGGCGACAGCGCCAGCAACAAGTGCCTGTGCGTTGATTGCTTTCCAGTCGGCATACTGCACGGGTGCCGCGAAACTGCTGACCTGGCTGATAAAGGCCGATGATGGAATCTCGCGGAAAAGGCCCGTGCCGGTCAGATCCTCGGCGACAACCCGGGCGATGCGCTGGCCCCAATCGCCAGTGGCTCCGCCCTCGGGCACCAGATCAGGTATGGCCACGGGCAAGGGTTCAATGACACCCTCGGTGATCTCGATCCGCAGGGGACCATTCTGTGCCGCAGCCCATGCCGGGGCGAGACACATCAGCATCAAAAAAAGCGCTCGAACTATCATTTGATACGCATCCTTTCGGGATTGAACGTCATCTCGATTTCCTTCCACTGCCCGTACTTCTCGGCGGGCAGGTCATATCCATCACGCGTGCAGCGAATGATCGCGCGGCGCGCGGCCTCAAACGCCTGTTGTGCCGCAGCCTGGCTGCCGCCCGAGCTTGAGGCCAAGCGGATCGACGGGACCACTGGCTTGCCATCCTGTGACATGTCTACCGTAACAACCACGGTGGTCTGCAGGGCTTCGGACGACAGCGATCCAACATTCCAGCAATTCGAAACGGCCACACGCAGGGCGTCCTTTTCACCCGCAGATAGGGGCGGGCCTTGCGGCACCTCTTGCTCGGCACCGCCAAGCGCCTCGCGCAACGCGTCATTCACGTCATCGGCGGTATCTGCAGGCTCTGCTGTCTGGGTGTCCGGTTCTGCCTCTGTCTCAGGCTCCGTCGCAGGTTCGGGTTCGGATGCGGGCTCTGCCGTTTGCGCCGGCGGGCTGGGCCGCTGTGCCGGGGGACGCAAGGACGCGGTGGGGGCGCCAGCCGGCTCCTCGGCTTCCGTCACAATCTCTGTCGTGGCCTCTTCGGGGGCGGTAGCCTCCTGCTCTTCGGCCTGTGTCTCACCGTTGTCCGCTTCGGTTACAGCATCCTGCTGCACATCATCCGGCGTTGCCTCAGGCTCCGGCGGCGCAACAGGATCGGGCGCAACACGCTCGGAGGCGCGCGGAATGGGGCGAGGTGCAAGTTCGGGGACTACCACGGCCTGATCCTGCGGCACCGGCTGCACAGGCGCATCATCAACAACTTCGGGCTCGGGCTCAGGCGCAGGCGGCTCCGGGACCACATCCGGTTCCGGTGCTGGGGTCGGTTCAGGTTGTTCCGCCTCAACGGCCTGATCGGGCACAGGGGTCTCAACCGGATCGGGCTGGACGTCAGGCTCTGCCGGCAGCGCCACTTCGGTGGCCGTATCGGGCGTCGGCCCGCTGGGCAACAGCGCCTCAAACGCGTCGGACGAGATGACAGACACCTCAGTCACCTCGAACGGCAATGGCTCGGACTGAAAGGACCCGCCAAATAGCATCCAGCCGATCAGGCCAGCATGCCCGATGCCCGATATGACCTGACCGGTGTTCAAGGGTTACTCCCCCTCGCCATCCAGCGTCGGGCCGCCAATATCCGTCACAAGGCCGATGTTGGAAAAGCCGCCTGCATTGAGGGCCCCCATAACCTGCATCACCTGCTCGTAAGGCACGGCACCGTCAGCACGCAGGAACACACGGTCGCTGTCGCGCTCGGCCGCGATGGCCCGCAGACGACCCACCAGATCGGCACGCTCAACGGCTGTGGTCTGGATCTGCACCTCACCCGTCGACGTCACCGTGATGGTCAGCGGTTCCTCCTGATCGGTCGGCAGCGCATTGGCTGCCGTCTCGGGCAGGTTCACCGGCACGCCCACGGTCAACAACGGAGCAGCCACCATGAAGATGATCAAAAGCACCAGCATCACGTCCACAAAGGGCGTGACGTTGATCTCGGACATTGGACGTGCCCGGCTGCGCTTGCGCCGCCGGGACCCGCCGCCATCCTTTTGAATGACACCTGCACCCATGGCTCAGCCGTCCAACTGGCGGCTCAGGATGGTGGCGAACTCGTCCGAGAAGGCCTCATATCCTGCAACGATGCGGTCACTGTCCGCACTCAGCTTGTTGTAGAAGATCACCGCTGGAATAGCGGCCAGCAGGCCTAGACCGGTCGCCAGCAAAGCCTCGGCAATACCCGGGGCCACAACGGCCAGGTTGGTGTTCTGCTGTTCAGCGATCTCGATAAACGCGTTCATGATACCGATCACGGTGCCGAACAGGCCAATGAACGGCGCGGAGGATCCAACAGTCGCCAGAACGGTCAACCCGCCCTGCAAACTCTCGGCCTCTTTCGCAATCGCGACGTCCATGCTGCGGTCAATCCGGCTGGTGGCCCCTGCAATCAGCCCGCCATCCTCGCGGTGCGAGCGCTGCCATTCGATCATGCCCGAGGCAAAGACCTTTTCCGAGGCCCCATCGGGCTCCGGCCCAATCTTCTCAAATAGACCGTCCAACGGCTCACCCGACCAGAACGCGCGATCAAATCGATCCGCTTCGGCCCGTGCACGACGGTAAACCAGCAATTTCTGAATGATGATGCCCCACGCCCAGAACGATGCAACGATCAGCACGATCATCACCAGTTTCACCGTAAAGGTTGCGCGCAAGAAAAGCCCCCACATCGAGAAATCAACCTCGTGCGCCAGGGCGAGCGTTTCTGCTTCCATACTGCCTGCTCTTTTGTTTGGCCGCTTGTTCGGCTCTTGTCTGGCGCAAACACTAAGGGAAACCCAAGGGGAAAGCTATCACTTCGGCGTCAGAACACGCCTATTTCGCCAGAATTGCGCGGATTTCCGCGGGCAAACGCACTGGTTTCCCCTCCGTCGTCATGGTGACGGCGACAACATGCGCACGGAACAGCGCCTGCCCATCCCGCTGCACTTCCTGATCAAACGTCCACCGCACCGGGCTGGACGCCTGATGCGTCGTGACGACCTCCAACCGGTCGCCCATGCGCGCCGGAGAGATGTAATCGGCCTCAACGCGCGTGACGACAAACACAATGCCCTTTTGGCGCATCGCGTTCTGATCCAACCCCATCTCTTCCACAATGGTCGACCGGGCCCGCTCGATATAGCGCAGATAGTTGGCGTAGTAGACGACACCGGCCATATCGGTGTCCTCATAGTAAACGATGATCGGGAAGCGATGCGGGGTCATGGGGCCTGCTCGAATTGGGTAACGCCATAGATACCGACCAGCGGAAGGCGCGCAAGCCCACGTGGGACTAGGGATGGGCACTTGATGGGTGGGCGACCCAAGGGGTGCTGTTGTTTGGGTCCGATGGGCACATCAGAACGCGTTTAAGCGTTGCCCACCTCACGGAACAACAACACTCCACTGGCGGCAGCTCACAAATGCAAGCCCGCAGGGGTCTCCAAGAAACCGGGAAACCCCAATGATGCGGGGAAAGACTGTATTATGCACCGCCAGATGGGGAAACGACCGCACAATCCCGCGGGCTAAACGCCGGCACTTATCATGTCTCGAATTTTCACGGCCTTTTCAAAGTGGTCCAGTTCGTGTGTTTTGATCCACCATTCCGCCGCTTCCATCAGCAACTCAGGATCGTCATTCTTGTTGGCAAAAAATGCATAGAAAGACAGGCCTACGTTTTCCCCTTTCTTGGCGATCTTATCATTGCAAATCGCGATTGCCTTGGTTCTCAAGGTGGGTCTCATGCTGACTTTGTCCGATCTGTTCCAGTGCCACTTACCAGAACATAAAAGAACAAATACGCCCCACAACTGAATTTGCTTGGTGGGCTCGGCTCAAGCCGGGCCTGGGGCTTCGCACCGATCTGACCTGGCATGAAGTCCGCATGAAAGAGCATTGAGCTAAGGCCAGATTTGACAGCAAAACGGCGCTTCGCCGTATGCACGCGAAAGACAGAAACCAAACACTGCGTCGGCGACGAAGCCGTTTGCGGTTTTACAAGTTCTCCAGCGCGGGCCCCAGTTCTTGCCAGCTTGGCTCAATGACCTTCCATCGAATGAACCCACACCTCCGATTCTGGATCATGCAGCGCCTGCGTTCCGTCCGTGACGGCACCCAGCCTCTTTGCCACAGCCTGTGAACGTGTATTTTCCCGGTCAATGTAGCTGTATAGCCTGTCCAGTTCCAAATCGTCGAAGGCCCATTTTTTGACGGCTATCGCGGCTTCCGTGGCAAAGCCTTTTCCCTCGGCACCTTCGAACAGATGCCACGCCAGCTCGACGTCCGGCCAGTCAGAGTGTTTGATCAAGCCCACTCGGCCGACGGGATGCCCCGTCTGCTGCAGGGCGACGATAAAAAAGCCGAAGCCGTGCCAATGCCAGTGCCCAATGCCGGTCAGAAACCCGTACCAGGCCTGCTCCGCTGTGACCGTCTCCCCCTGCGCTATCATTGACGGGGCAGACGTCATGAACCGGGTGAACTCCGGCAAGTCTTCCCGCTCTGGCCCACGCAAAATCAACCGGTGCGTTGTCAGCGTAGGTGCGTTCGTGAGATTTTGCATGCGTCGCCTTTTCATCTGCAGATTTAGGTTCCAGCACTGGTCAGCATAGCGACCGGTCGCGCCTACCGGAAAGCAGCCATTCCAACTCAGCGCAGACTTTTTCGATGCGGGCTCAAAGACGCTCTGCATGAAAGCCGCGCCAAGTGCCCTCAGGAGATCGATTGCTCTCAAATTCTGAGTGGCCAGGAATAGGCGGTGCGTCAGTGTGCATGGTTCGAACCAAGCGCCTTGAGGTCCTCCCCCAGCATGTCGATGAAACGGCGCACACGCGGCTCAAGAAGGCGCTTATGGGGATACAGCGCGAGGATTGGAACCTGCCCGTGGCCGAGCCGAGGCAGAACCCGCTCAAGACGACCCTCCGCAATATCGGCCCCAACCAGCAGCCGTGGCAACAGCGCGATGCCAAGACCATCCAGGGCCGCCGCGCGCAGGGCTTCGGCACTGTCCAGCCTGAGGCGGACCTGACCTTGGGCACGAACGCGGGTGCCGTCTTCTTCTTGCAGATACCAGCCTTGTCGCTCGCCGCGGCTGGCAAACTGAAGCAGGTCGTGACGCGTGAGCTGTTCGATGTTCAAGGGACGGTCGCGCCCCTCAAAGTAGTCTGGAGCCGCGCACAAGATCGCTTCATCCCGCATGAGGGTCCGCACAATGAACCCCTGGTCAGACGCGTTCACACCCACCCGGATCGCCAGATCAAAGCCTTTCTCGACGATGTTATCGACCCGATCCGACAGCGACATCTCGATCTGTGTCTCGGGCCAGGTTTCCAGATATCGGCGCACCGTTGGCAGCAACAACCTGCGCCCCAATGCGTCAGGTGCCGTAATGCGCAAGACACCGCGCGGAACGCCGCTTTCATTGGCGATACTGTCGTCAGCGGCCTCAATTGCGTCCCGAATGGCTTGCCCATGCTCGTAGAGGCGCTTTCCCTCCTCGGTCAGGTCCAATGCGCGTGTGCTTCTGTTCAAAAGCCGCGCGCCATATCCGTCCTCAAGGCGCGCGATGGCCTTCCCGGCGGTTGAGCGCGATAGCCCGAACATCTTGCCGGCCGCAACGAAACTCCCGGTCTCAACCACCGACAGAAA
>NZ_JBYNDP010000122.1:0-5399 GCF_059783535.1 Tateyamaria sp.
TTCGAAAATTTTCAGACCCACCTGCGCACTTTTTGTTCGTAGCGCGCAAACTCCACTCGGAAAATACGGCGCATCCGGTCCTCTTCCGGAATGATGAACTGGTGCTCGATCCACCAAACGAAGGCCGGGACCAGAACCAATGACGGCACCGCATCAAAGCGCAGGATCAGACCGGCCAGAAGAAGTGTGTCGCCCAGGTAAATGGGGTTCCGGGTGCGGGCGAACACACCATCGGTGATCAGTCGTTGCGGTTCTTGGTGCGGGATCACCGTTGTCTTGTGCCGCCAAAACGCGCGCAGGGCCGCAATCATCAACAGTACACCCGCGCCGATCAACAGGCCCGCCATCATATGCGTAACCGGGTGATCAACGCTCATCCCAAGCGGCATATAGCTCCCTTGGCACCACGCCAGAAAGACGCAGAACACAAGCCAGACTGGGGGAATATGGAGCAGGCTAATCATTTGACACACGTTAACTATGATTGCACCTGAAGAGAAAAGGCGTAGGCCTGTCAATGCGTTGCAGAAAGACCGCGACGAATGGCGCAGGCATCCGATGAATTGTGATTGATCCTTCGGCATTGACCGCGCAATGTTGGGTTACTCTTTTGCGCAAAGGGAACAGCCTCATGACATCCGACACATTTCTCACCGGCAAACATGCCCTGGTCACTGGCGGTGGCACCGGCATTGGTCTTGCGATCGCACATGCGCTGCAGCAGCGCGGAGCACAGGTCACGATCACCGGACGGCGGCAAGAGGTTCTCGACGAAGTCGCGGGTGACGGGATCTGGGGTGCTGCCATGGATGTACGGGACGAAGCATCCGTCAATACTGTGATAAACAATGCTGTCGCAGAACGCGGACCCATCCAGATTTGCGTTCCCAATGCCGGCATCGCCGAGGGGCGCGCCCTGCACAAAACCAAACTGGATTTTTGGCGGAACATGATGGCCACGAACCTGGATGGTGCCTTTCTGACCATCCGTGCCTGTTTGCCCGGCATGCGCGAAACGGATTGGGGCCGCGTGATCGCAGTGTCGTCCATTGCCGGACTACGTGGTTTGCCGGGTGGTGCCGCGTATTCGGCATCCAAACACGGGTTGATCGGCCTGGTCCGAAGCCTCAGCGAAGACTACATGGGCCAGCCCTATACCTTCAACGCGCTCTGCCCCGGATATGTCGACACCCCGATCGTCGACCGCAACCAGGTCGCCATTGCCGAACGGACGGGGATGAGCACGGAAGACGCGCGACAGGTGATGATCGATGCGAACCGACACAAACGGCTGATCGATGCGGATGAAGTGGCTGCTGCGGCGCTCTGGCTTGTTGGGCCCGGATCGCAAAGCATCAACGGTCAATGCATCCAGATCTCAGGCGGGCAGACGGCGTAAGGCGGATCTTGATCCGCCGATGGCGGAGGACACCTCCGCCTTACAGATCACGTCATCGCACCATTCAAATGCCCATAGGCGGGGCACAACCCCGCCTTACGTGGCGACGGTTCCGGTATCGTAAGGCGCACGTGTCGTGCGCCCAGCCACCGGTGTTGGATATGGACGATATGCCCGGCCAACAGGACCACACGCCGGATAGCGTCCTTGTTCAATCGCCCGATGTATTGATGAATGCGGCCACTCTTCCGCGCGGTTGACCAATCCGGCCTGTACCGGCGCCGAGAAAATCATATGCCGATGGGCCGCCAGATCCTCCCCATCCCGGATGACATGTTCCCAGAACCGGCGCTGCCACAGTCCTTTCTCGCCAGAACGCAGACGCAACCCGCAAACATCCTGCGGCGCCTCGACAGACCGAGAAAACAAGCTTTTCAGCATCCGCCACCGGGTCGAAAAATCTGCATCCCCCTCAGGCAGCTGCCACAGGGTATGTATGACATCCCCCAGCACAACGATCTCTTCGATGGAAAACGGATACTTCTCCCGTGTCTTGCGCATGGCCACACGTAGCGGATCAATCTCGCGCAGAAACAGGTCAGTGCCGCGGTGTGCGGCACGGGCGGTAAAGAAATATGTGGAACCGGGGCAATTGGAGCGAACATAACGTGGCATATCGCCACCCTGCCCGCCTCTTGGTTAACGGGCGTTTAAGCCGAGCGCAAAACCGGGCGCGCGCGCCCGCCATCTGCCCAATCGCGGCACGCCTCGCCAAAGGCTTCGAACAATGGGCGCGATACAGGATCGCATTTCGCGTTCCACTCCGGGTGCCACTGTACCGACAGGGTAAAACCGGGCGCGCCGTCGATATAGATGGCTTCGGCCGTCCCATCAGGTGCATGCCCGTCCACCACAACGCGCGGACCGGCGGTCTTGATCCCTTGACCGTGCAACGTGTTGGTGGGCACCGACTGGCGCCCCATCAGACGGTGAAACACGCCGCCTTCGGAAAACGTCACATCGTGGCGCAGAGCAAACTTTTCTTCCAGCGTCCCATCGGGCGGCATGCGATGATTGTCGCGGCCCGGCAGATCACGGATCTCCGGGTAAAGCGACCCGCCCATGGCCACGTTGACCTCCTGAAAGCCCCGGCAAATGCCCAGAAACGGCTGCCCCCGCTCCACGCAAGCGCGGATCAGCGGCAATGTCACACTATCTCGGTTCCGGTCAAAGGCCCCGTGGGCCTCGGTTGGCTCTTCACCATACTCCTCCGGATGCACATTGGCGCGCCCGCCGGTGAACACGAAACCCGCACAATGTTCCAACAGATCGGAAATCCGCACCTTGGCAGGCTCTGCCGGGATCAGCATGGGCAAGCCTTCGGACACATCTGCAACAGCTGATACGTTGATCAGGCCAGCCGCCTGCACCTCGTATTCGTCATTGATCACGTGGTGGTTCGAAATGATGCCGATAATGGGCCGCGCCATAGGGTCCTCTGCACTGGTTGCGTTTCAACCGATATACGCAGACGCCCGCCTCCTGAACAGAGAGACGGGCGCGCAAGGACATGTGCAAAAAGCCGCAGATGCGGGCAGTGCCTAAATTTCAGCCACCAAAGCGGCCGCTTCGATGCCCGCGACGGCTGCAACGGCATCGTTATCCGACGTGTCGCCCGTCACGCCAACAGCGCCGATGACTGCGCCTTTCTTGTCGCGCACCAGCACACCGCCGGGCACCGGCACAACCTGCCCACCATAAACGCCGTTCACCGCCGCCATGAAATAAGCCTGCTGCTCGGCCCGCGCCATCTGCGCCGTGCCGGCCATACCCAGCATGACCGCACCATAGGCCTTGCCCTGCGCAATCGCGAACCGACCGGGGGCCGCCCCATCCTCACGCTCAAAGGCCTGCACATGCCCGCCGGCGTCCAGCACCACGATGGACAGAGGCTTCAACCCCATCTCCCGCCCCTTCTCCAACGCTTTGCGAATGATGGTCCGCGCCTTGCGCAACGAAATCGCCATGTCTTGTCTCCTGACGGACCCAGTTGCCGGGCCCTTCTCTGTTTTTAGAAAATCCTCGGGGGTCTGGGGGCAGACAGCCCCCAGCGCTCTCAATCCACGGCTCAGGCCGCCTTGAACTCCAACCGGCGCGCATGCAGCACCGGCTCTGTATAACCGGACGGCTGCACCCGGCCCTTCAACACCAGATCGCAGGCAGCTTGAAAGGCCACACCGTCAAAGCCCGGAGCCATCGGCAGATAGGCGGGATCATCTGCGTTCTGGCGGTCCACAACCTCGGCCATCTTCTTGAGGGACGCCATCACCTGATCCTCGCTCACCACGCCATGGTGCAGCCAGTTCGACATAGCCTGCGCACTGATCCGGCATGTCGCGCGGTCCTCCATCAGACCCACATCGTTGATGTCCGGCACCTTGGAGCAGCCAACGCCCTGATCCACCCAGCGCACAACATATCCCAGAATACCTTGCGCATTGTTCTCCATCTCGCGCGCAATTTCTTCGGAAGAGAAGTTGCGCCCCACAGCGACAGGAATGGTCAGCAAATCCTCGAGCGTGCCACGCGCGCCACCCGCTTTAAGCGTGTCCTGCCGGGCCATAACGTCGACCTTGTGGTAGTGCGTAGCGTGCAAGGTCGCGGCCGTCGGAGACGGCACCCACGCACAGGTCGCGCCCGACTGCGGATGCCCGATCTTCTGCTCCAGCATCTCAGCCATACGGTCCGGCATGGCCCACATGCCCTTGCCGATCTGCGCCTTGCCTTTCAAGCCGCATTCCAGACCGATATCGACATTGCGATCTTCGTAAGAGGCGATCCAAGCCGCCCCCTTCATCTCGCCCTTCGGGATCATCGGCCCCGCTTCCATCGAGGTATGAATCTCATCACCCGTACGATCCAGGAAACCGGTGTTGATAAAGGCCACGCGCGCCTTCGCCGCCCGGATACATTCCTTGAGGTTAGCGGATGTGCGCCGCTCCTCATCCATGATCCCCAGCTTCACGGTGTTGGCAGGCAGGCCCAACACTTTCTCAACGCGCGTGAAGATCTCGTCAGCAAACGCCACTTCGACCGGCCCGTGCATCTTGGGCTTCACCACGTAAACCGATCCACAAACCGAATTGCGCAGCCCTTCGGTCTTCTGCAGGTCATGCATGGCGATCAGGGTGGTGATCATGGCATCCATCAACCCTTCACCCACCTCGTTGCCATCACGGTCGTGAATGGCCGGGTTGGTCATCAGGTGACCCACATTGCGGACCAGCATCAGGCTGCGGCCCTTCATGCTGAGTGCCGATCCATCAGGCGCAGTATAGGTCCGGTCGCTCGCCATCCGGCGGGTGATGACCTTGCCACCCTTCTCAAAGCTTTCTTCCAGATCGCCTTTCATCAGGCCCAGCCAGTTGCCATAGGCCAGAACCTTGTCCTCGGCATCCACGGCGGCCACACTGTCCTCGCAATCCATGATAGTGGACAGGGCGGATTCAAGGTTGACCGCAGAAATACCCGCGGGATCAGAAGTGCCGATGACATCATTGCGGTCCACCACGATCTCGATCGCCAGATGGTTGTTGCCGAACAAAAAGGTCTGTGCCTCCTCCTCATTCCCGCCATGGCCAAGAAACTGTGCCGGGTCGGACAAGGAAAAGGCCCCAAGATCTAACGCCCCGCCATACACGCTCAAAGATGTGACATCTGCCCAAGACCCACCGCTCAACGGCACAGCCTGGTCTAGAAACGCCTTGGCCCACGCAATCACGCGGGCCCCACGGGAGGGATCATAGCCCTCGCCCGCCGGCAAATCGCCCAGCGCATCCGTGCCATAGAGCGCGTCATAAAGGTTGCCCCAACGCGCATTTGCAGCATTCAAGGCAAAGCGGGCGTTCATGATCGGCACCACCAGTTGCGCGCCTGGTGTCGATGCAATCTCGGGGTCGACATTCTGGGTCTCAATCTCGAAATCAGGCCCTTCCGGAAC
>NZ_JBYNDP010000122.1:5499-10196 GCF_059783535.1 Tateyamaria sp.
GATGCCCTCCTGGCCTTGGATTACGACTCATCGCAAGGCTTAGAGAAAAAGTTTCCTATCGTAAACATCATTGGTCAAAAAAATTTACCAATACCATTTTCCAGCTCAAAAGTGCAGCGTCACAAGACCTCAAGTACACGCGCACAGCGCGCGAAAACACCTCTGTACCGGCCCGCGCTCGGCGCCCCTTTGCGATCAATGCTTAAAGACGTGGTATCCATACAAACCCAATTTTTCTTGCAGAAATCCACGATTCAGGCTTCCCTCACCTCACTTAACTGGGCAGCGGGGTGTCTTCCGGACTCGCCCAACGCCGCACACCGGCGTGTGAAATCCCCGCGAAATTGGATGCCCCTTGGCGTCTTTTCGAAATGTCAGCCCGCATTTGGATGCGGCTGCCTAAAACAGCGGGAGGTTTTTATGAAAACCGTAGGCGTAGTGGGACTTGGCGACATGGGCAGCGGCCTTGCCAAGAACCTCATTGGAAATGGGTTTCAAACCTGGGGTCTCGATCTGAGCACAGATCGCATGGCCCAGTTTGAAAAGATGGGAGGCACCCCGGCACACAGCCCGGCAGAGATCGGGGCACAGTCTGACTGTGTCTTCGTGATGGTGATGAACGGTGATCAGGTCAAATCGGTCATTCTTGGCCCCAACGGGCTTGCCGCCAACATGTCCCCCGGCGGATCAGTCATCCTCACGGCGACAATAAAACCGGCAGAGGCGCAGGAGATCGGTCAAGCCATGACAGGGTCAGGCGTGTATCTGATTGACAGCCCCGTATCCGGCGGCTTCGCAGGCGCGCAGAACGGAACGCTCACCATGATGGCCGCAGCCGATGCTGCTGTGCTTGAGGCCAACGCCTCGGTCATGAAAGCAGTCTCGGCAACCATCCATCACGTCGGCATTAAGGCAGGCGAAGGGCAAACCATGAAAGCCTGCCTGCAAACGCTGATCGGGTCGATCTTTTCCGCCACGTTCGAGGCCAGCGCCCTTGCCGCAAAGGCGGGCGTACCCGGCGATGCCCTGTTGCGCGTCTTCTCGACCTCCGGTGCAGGCTGCGGCGTGGCAAACACGGCACTGGAGCACATCATCGACAGGCAATTCGAAGGCACAGGCAGTCATATCTCGACCATGCACAAGGACCTCACCATATCTCTTGAACTGGCATCCAATCTTGGCGTGCCCATGCACACCGCCTCGGCCGCCATGCAGATTTTCCAGGCGGGCAAATCGAAATACCCGGACGGTGACAATTGGGTGTGCACCCGCGTTATCGAAGACATCGTCGGCGCCGAGTTGCACCGCACTCCGGAGGGGTCGACATGAAACTGGGCGTCATTTGCGACGGCATCAGCCGTGATCTTAAGCACGCCATCGATGTGATGGATGAATTTGACCTCGAATATGCCGAGCTGCAATTCGTCGGCGACACCGAGGTAGGCGATCACTCAAGGGCGGAGATCGCCGAGATAAACAGCCTTCTGCGCGACCGGGGCAAGCCCGTGTCCTGTCTCTCGCGTCACATATTTGCAGGAATGACGGCGGCCAACCGACCGGGTGATGCACTGCACAACCAGCACATGGATGCGCTCAAACGGGTCATCGACATGGCACATGTCGTCGGCGCACCGCTGGTTCGCATCATGACCCAACGCAAGGAACAGATCCTTTGGGGCAGCCATGGCGCCGAAAAATGGAATGTCGCCCACGGGGTCTGGGACACGATGCCGCCGCTGATCGCCCCAGCCGTTGAACTCGCAAAATCCGAAGGGGTGGTTCTGGGTGTTGAGACGGGCAACGGTACGCTTGTGAATTCCTGCTATACGGCGCGTAAACTCATTGACGATCTGGACGCCAAGGACACGCTGAAAGTGCTTTGGGACCCGGGCAATAATTGCTGGTGCCATGAACGCGCCTACCCCGATGGCTACGAAGAAATTCGCGGGGGCTATCTGGGCCATGTCCACATAAAGGATGTCATGGTCGACACACCGCGCGCCACCCTTGAAGTGCGCCGCATGGGCGAAGGCCAGCTCGCGGACCAGTTTGAGCCGATGGCAAACGCCCTGCGGGACGATGGCTATGACGGCGTGATTTCCTTTGAAAGCGTGTACCATCCGGGCAATGGCAACTTCGAAGAGGGCTTTCGACTATGTGTCGATAGGTTCAAAGAGATTTTTGCCTAGACCGCGTTGCAGAAGGCGGCTGCGTTTGTCGGAAATGTATCGCGGCATAGGACCAAGACCGCAGTGATCGGCCCCACCCTACAATGTCGTCTTGGCTCGAACCGTACGTCGCTCGGATCAACGCCGGGCGACGTCTAACGAGGCGATCATCGCTGATGGATGAGCGGCCGCTGTCGCGACCAAACAAAGTGCCGCCCCCTCTCGGGGTGCAGTGTGCGTTCCCGGTGGTTAAAATCCCCAAAACACACCGTGCGATGGGTCAACCCGTTGATCCATCGGCACTTTCACAAACCCATGAAAATTCACTGAGCTGACCGAAAAGCTTGTCCCCGCGGGGACAAATCGGCTCAAGGCCGCTGCGACGCCTCTGTCCGCGCATCACGACGGCACCGATCCGAGCAATATTTCACCTCGTCCCAGACCCTTTCCCACTTCTTTCGCCACGTGAACGGACGATTGCAAACCGGACATGTTTTTTCAGGCAGGTCCGCCTTCTTGCGCATCCGGCCCATCAGAAATCGAACCCCATCTGTCGGCGGTCATTGGCTGGAGACACCGATGCCTTGCGCCGCCTTGGCGCGCGATCATCAACAAAGTGCCCCTGCGGGTCCTTCCGACTGGCGTGCTTGTGCACAACACGCTGCGCCTCTTCCCGAAATGCCCCACCGCGCCGCACAGCCCAAACCTTGTTGCGCGCTTCACGGGCCGCCTCAGGCACCTCGACGACAGGTGCAGGATAGGTCTTGCCCAGCAGCGTCCCCGCCCCGTCCCACTTCCACGGTTCCTGCAAGAACGCATCCGGCACGCGCGCCAGTTCAGGGCACCAACTACGCGTAAACACACCGGTCGGGTCCTGATCCTTCCCTTGCTTGATCGGGTTGTAGATGCGGACGGTGTTCATGCCCGTGGTCCCCGATTGCATCTGGCATTGTGGCCAGTGAATGCCCGGCTCAAAATCGGTGAACTGCCGCGCCAGATGCAGCCCCGTTACCCGCCAGTCGAGCCACAGGTGATAGGACGCAACGGCCATCAACATCGACCGCATCCGAAAGTTCATCCATCCCGTCGCCGCCAGATACCGCATACAGGCATCGACAAATGGGATGCCGGTCTCGCCCTTCTCCCAAGCTGCGAGCCGTTCCGCATCCGGCACTTTTGGTCGCAAACCCTCGTAAGCGGAATGGAGGCAGCGGTGCTCAAGCGCCGGTTCGTCCTCGAGCTTCTGCATGAAGTGATCCCGCCAGGCGAGCCTTGCCTGAAAGGACTTCAGCGATCCGCCCCACCCTTCCCGCGTGCCCTTCACCTCACGCTGGCGCGCGGCAGCGGCCTGTGACGCCTCGCGCCCCGACAAACACCCGAAGGCCAGGTACGGAGACAACCGGGAACAAGACCACTCACCGGTCAAAGGTGACGACATATCCTTGCGATAGTGTTGCCCCCGCTCCGTCAGAAATGACCCCAACAGGGACAACGCCATCTGACGCCCACCCAACTGCCGTTCCGGACAATGATCACCTGCCACCAAGGGCGGAACATCATCCGACGGCACCACAGGTCCCGTGATCCCCGCGGGGACATCCACCTGCGGCAGGCGCAAAAAAGCGTTGCGCTGCTTGGCCCAGCCATCGCGGCCGTTCAGACGGCGGACCACGCCGGACTGCGCCAACTCTTCCAACGCCACACCACTGTCCCTACACCACGCAGCCACCTCGCGATCGCGGGCAAAGGTCCAAGCACTGCCCGTTTCCTCGTGACTAACCAGCGCATCAAATCCGACACGTGCATGAAGATCGGCCAGCACATCCACGACGCGCCCGACCCGTACCACCAAAGGCACACCAAGCCACGCCAGATCGACGGCCAGGTCGTCAACGCTCTCACGCACAAAGGCGAACTGACGGCCCGATACGTCCGGCTGCGCCCAATATTTCGGCTCAAATACATAAAGAGGGATCACATCCCCTTGCGCCGCTGCCCGTGCAAGCGCTGGGTGATCTGTCACCCGCAAATCCCGTTTGAACCATACCACCGTCCTCATCCGCCCAAAGCTAGCGGTGAACACATCCTTGCCAACCCGCCCGCGACACTCTTGCCGCTGCCGCGCCATCGGCCTACCGTCCGCGCAACACTGGACCACAAAGGCGACCCCATGCGCGACGCATCCCCACAGACGATCTACCTCAAGGACTACACACCCTTCGGCTATGTTGTGGATGAGGTGCATCTGACCTTCGACCTGGCCCCTTCGGCCACACGGGTCACATCGCGCATCAAGTTCTCACCAAACCCGGACGCAACGGACAAGACGTTTTTCCTGCACGGCGAAAACCTTTCGCTGATTTCAGCCAAGATCGACGGCGAAACCGTCAAACCAACCCTCACGGACGAAGGCTTGATCTGCGACGTGCCCAACGTGCCCTTTACATGGGAGGCCGAGGTCCAGATCGATCCGGCTGCCAACACGGCGCTTGAAGGGCTGTACCTGTCGAACGGCATGTATTGCACCCA
>NZ_JBYNDP010000123.1:0-9990 GCF_059783535.1 Tateyamaria sp.
TGTTCACGGCGGGGCGGATGCCCTGGTAGAACAGTTCGGTTTCAAGGAAGATCTGACCGTCGGTGATCGAGATCACGTTGGTCGGAATAAAGGCCGACACGTCGCCACCTTGGGTTTCGATGATCGGCAGAGCCGTCAGCGAACCTGCACCGTTGTCTTCGTTCAGCTTGGCCGAACGCTCCAGCAGGCGCGAGTGAAGGTAGAAAACGTCGCCAGGATAGGCTTCGCGGCCCGGTGGGCGACGCAGCAGCAGCGACATCTGACGGTAGGACACGGCCTGTTTCGAAAGGTCATCATAGATGATCAGCGCGTGGCGGCCGTTGTCGCGGAAGTATTCGGCCATCGCGGTTGCGGCGTAAGGAGCCAGGAACTGCATGGGCGCCGGGTCGGACGCGGTTGCGGCCACAACGATCGAGTAGTCAATCGCACCGGACTCTTCCAGTTTCTTCACCAGCTGCGCCACGGTCGAGCGCTTCTGACCGACGGCGACGTAGATGCAGTAGAGCTTCTTGCTCTCATCATCGCCTGCGGCGTCGTTGTAGGACTTCTGGTTCAGGATCGCGTCGAGGGCCACGGCGGTTTTACCGGTTTGACGGTCACCAATGATCAGTTCGCGCTGGCCACGGCCAATCGGGATCATCGCGTCAACAGCTTTCAGGCCCGTCGCCATCGGCTCGTGCACCGATTTACGCGGGATGATGCCGGGTGCTTTCACGTCAGCAACGCGGCGCTCGGAGGATTTGATCGGGCCCTTGCCGTCCAGCGGGTTGCCCAGACCGTCCACAACGCGGCCCAGCAGTTCGTCACCGGCGGGCACGTCCACGATGGAGTTGGTGCGCTTGACGGTGTCGCCTTCTTTGATGTCGCGGTCGGAACCGAAGATCACAACGCCGACATTGTCGTTTTCGAGGTTCAGGGCCATGCCCTGAATGCCGCCGGGGAATTCAACCATTTCACCGGCTTGCACATTGTCGAGGCCGTAGACGCGGGCAATACCGTCCCCTACCGACAAAACGCGGCCCACTTCGGCCACTTCTGCTTCCTGACCAAAGTTCTTGATCTGGTCTTTCAGGATCGCAGAAATCTCTGCTGCTTGGATACCCATTTATCCGACCTCTTTCATTGCATTCTGGAGGGAAGCGAGCTTGGAGCGGATCGACGTGTCGATCATCTTCGAGCCCACTTTTACGATCAAACCGCCGATGAGGCTTTCATCGACGGCGGCATTGATGGTGACGTCCTTGCCCATGCGGGCCTTGAGCGTCTTGGCAAGACTGTCCGACTGCGCTTTGGTCAGCGCCTTGGCCGACGTGACATCTGCGGTCAGCTCACCCTTGTCTTCGGCAATCACGTCGCGCAGCGCCTGCACCAGCTGCGGCAGCACAAACAGACGGCGCTTTTCAGCCATCAGTGACAGCGTGTTGGCCATCAGGTCTGTCAGCTTTGCTTTCTTGGCGATCGCGGTGATGGCGGCGGCCTGCTCTTCCCGGCTGTAAACGGGCGAGTGGATAAGGGCATTGAAGTCGCCGCTGTCAGCCATGGCGGCTGTCAGGGTTTCAATATCACCTTCGAGTTTTTTGACGGCTTTGCCTTCCTTGGCAAGTTCGTAGACAGCAGTGGCATAGCGCGCGGCAATACCTGTGGAGATCGAAGCTGGTTCGGACACGTCCACCCTTTCGATGTCTTGGCCCGGATTGCTGCACAGGTATGCGTGGCCCGGGGTGTTGGACCGCCCTGATTTTGGCCAAGGCGTGAAAATCAGGGGGGATGTAGCAGAGGGTTTCCAACCCCGCAACATGTGTTCGTGAACAGGCGTTAGGGCGGTTATTTCGCGTTTTCAAGGGGTTAACAAAACTGCGACCGTTTGGCCCTCAGGAATTGTAAGGATTTCGTCACAAAACGTGGGCGTTTGGGGGCGATTCCGGTGGTTTCTTCGCCGCACAAACCGGCAAATCAACACCAGGGTCCTCCAAGACGTGCACCCTTCCGATGCTTGACGCGCCTTGGCGACAACACCTGGCGTGTGGAGGCAGGTAAGAGCAGAACAGGTGCTGTCTTGCCAACGCACAGAATGACGACGACCGAAGGACTGCTTTTGGAATGGCACTAAAGAAGACGAGCAGGGGCCGGATCCTTTTGCTCTTGGCCTTGTTAGAACTGATTGGAACGCCGCACGCTGTTCTGTCTGAAATGCTTCGCCTACCAGACGTGCAGCATCCACTGTTTTACATTTCGCATGGGATCACGTGCGTAGACACCATTGGAGACGTTGTTACCGGGCAGGATACGGTAGATGGCGACGTTATAATCCGGCAAGTTACAAAGGACCCCATCACGGTCGTTGCGACAACTGCCCCTGCCCTCGTAGGGATTGGCGTCGGAGTATCGTTTGGGGTCGCAGCTGGCACGCCTCGGATGGAGCTTTTGGCCAGTGTCACCCACCCCCCTATGGGTGAAAAGCGAATAACACGCCAAACATGGCCTATCATGATTACCGGAGGCGACATCAAAGGTATTGGCTACCGGTTGGAAGATGCATTTGAAGAATTCGTGGTGCCGTGGACATTCCAACTGCACCAAGGTGACAGCCAGTTATTGCAGATGACCTTCGACATGGTCGAAGAAGGCAGTATGCCTGACTTGGAAAACGCGTGCTTCGGAGACCTCAAGACCGGTTTCTAGACCCGCCCCGCGACAGGTGCCGTCACCCCCTGCGGCAAGGTTTGTCGCTTGGCTTTGGACCGCACCGCCTTGCCCTTGGGCGGGTAAACCAGTTTCGATGCTTCCACCATGAATGCCCCGCCTGCCACCATGCCCGGCATCAATCGCCCCACCTTTTCAAACATAGCGGCCGATTTCATCCACAGCCGCCGGCTGGACGGGAACTGATACAGTGCGCCGACATGCCGTTCGGGCAAAAACTGATGTTTGCGCAACTGTGTCTCGAGCTGGCTCGCAGAATAGGGGCGTCCATAGCCGAAGGGGGTGCGGTCCCGACGGCTCCACAGCCCTGCTCGGTTAGGCACGATGAACAGCGCCTTGCCTCCCGGACCCAGCACGCGCCACGCTTCTTCCAGCAGGTCATAGGCGCGCTCAGACGTCTCTAGCCCGTGGAGGATGACCAGCTTGTCCACGTGCCCCGTTTCAATCGGCCACAGGGTCTCTTCGGTCAGCACAGATACGTTGGGCATGTCGGGTGGCCACGGCATCACCCCTTGGGGCCCGGGCATAAGCGCAACGACCCGGCGCGCCTCTTTCAAGTAGGGACGCAGAAGCGGTGCAGCAAATCCGAAGCCAGCAACCGTCTGCCCCTTGGCCTCCGGCCACAATTCAACCAACCGTCGCCGCAGCGAGGCCTGCGCCGCACGCCCAAGCGCGCTGCGGTAGTAAAAATTGCGCAGGTCCTGCACATCAAGATGCATGATCGTCTCTTGTTCATCCGGCCCGTTCGGACCACCTTGGTTCTAACACTAAGCACAAAGAGCCGAATTGCCATGCCCCTCGACATCCGCACGATCCCTTGCCTCGCCGACAACTATGCTTTTCTGGCCCATGATCCCGACACTGGCGATACTGCCTTGATCGATGCACCCGAGGCCGTGCCCATTCTGGCTGCATTGGCCGAGACGGGATGGCAGCTGACAGATGTTCTGATCACGCATCATCATTATGATCACGTTGACGGTTTGAAGGATATCCTTACCCATCACCCTGCCCGTGTCACAGGTGCCAGCGCTGATGCGCACCGCCTGCCCGCGCTGGATGTACAGGTGGCCGAAGGCGACCAGGTCACCATCGGGGCTGAAAAAGGTACGGTCATCGACGTGTCGGGCCATACCGTGGGCCACATTGCGTTCCACTTTCCGGCCTCCAAGGCGGTCTTTACCGCCGATAGCCTGATGGCCTTGGGCTGCGGCCGCGTGTTCGAGGGTACCAAACCGCAAATGCATGAGAGCCTGCAAAAGCTGGCGGCCTTGCCCGATGATACCCGTGTTTACTCCGGCCACGAATATACGGCAGCCAACGGGAAATTCGCCCTCACCATTGATCCTGAGAATACGGAGCTTATATCGCGACTCCGCGAGGTGGCCGACAAACGCGCATCGGGCACCCCCACCGTTCCTTCGCTTCTGTCCGAAGAACTGGCAACAAACCCATTTTTGCGCGCCCACGACCCCGCCATTCAGGCCCATTTGGGCATGGAAGGCGCCAACGCCACCGACGTATTCACGGAAATCCGCACCCGGAAGGACAACTTCTGAGACGGATCAGTCCACCAATGCGCCCAAAGTGACACCATCGTAACGTTTCTCACGCATATTGTGAGGGTCAAGGTGCAAAAAAGCCTTGAAGCCGCGCGATCTTCAACCAAACTTAAACACATGAGGCCATGGTTGGTACGGGGCCTCAACATTCCTTGGCGCCCCCACCCGACCCCGATCGAAAGGAGCACGAGCCGTGCCTTCATTCTCGACGACACTCGAAAAAGCCATTCATCAGGCGCTTGCGCTGGCCAACGAACGCCGGCACGAATTTGCAACCCTGGAACATCTGCTGCTGTCGCTGGTTGACGAACCAGACGCGCGCCGTGTCATGCAGGCCTGCTCGGTCGATATTGACGAGCTGCGCGGCACGTTAGAGGAATTCGTGGACGACGACCTGTCGAACCTTGTCACCGACATTGACGGGTCCGAGGCCGTACCCACCGCCGCCTTCCAACGTGTGATCCAGCGTGCAGCCATCCATGTGCAATCCTCGGGCCGCACGGAAGTGACAGGCGCCAACGTGCTTGTCGCCATTTTTGCCGAACGCGAATCGAATGCGGCCTATTTCCTGCAAGAACAGGACATGACCCGTTACGACGCGGTGAATTTCATCGCCCACGGCGTGGCCAAGGACCCGGCTTTCGGCGAAGCCCGGCCTGTGTCTGGCGCGCCCGAGGTTGAAGAGGAGGCGCAGGGCGTCACCGAGGGCGAGAAGAAGGAAAGCGCGCTGGCCAAGTATTGCGTGGACCTGAACGAAAAGTCACGCGAAGGCGATATTGACCCGCTGATCGGCCGCTCGGACGAGGTGGAGCGTTGCATCCAGGTGCTGTGCCGCCGCCGCAAGAACAACCCACTGCTGGTGGGTGATCCCGGCGTGGGCAAAACCGCCATTGCCGAAGGTCTGGCGCGCAAGATCGTGGCCGGTGAAACGCCCGAGGTACTTTCCGGCACCACCATCTATTCGCTCGACATGGGCGCGCTGTTGGCTGGCACTCGGTATCGTGGAGATTTCGAGGAACGCTTGAAAGCTGTCGTAACCGAGTTGGAAGAGCATAAGGATGCTGTGCTGTTCATTGACGAAATCCACACTGTGATCGGTGCTGGTGCGACCTCAGGCGGCGCAATGGATGCGTCCAACCTGCTGAAACCTGCCTTGCAGGGCGGCAAGCTGCGCACCATGGGGTCGACCACCTACAAGGAGTTCCGTCAGCACTTCGAGAAAGACCGCGCGCTGAGCCGCCGGTTCCAGAAGATCGACGTGAACGAGCCTTCGGTGGAAGATGCCACGAAGATCCTCAAAGGTCTCAAACCCTATTTCGAGGATCACCATGGCGTCAAATACACTTCGGACGCGATCAAAACATCTGTCGAACTGGCGAGCCGCTACATCAACGACCGCAAGCTGCCTGACTCTGCTATCGACGTGATTGACGAGGCGGGCGCGGCCCAGCATCTGGTCGCCGCTGCCAAGCGCCGCAAAACCATCGGCACCAAAGAGATCGAGAATGTCGTGGCCAAAATCGCCCGCATTCCTCCAAAAAACGTGTCCAAGGACGATGCCGAGACCCTCAAGGATCTCGAAGTGTCGCTCAAGCGCGTGGTGTTTGGTCAGGACCCGGCAATCGAGGCGCTGTCCTCGGCCATCAAGCTGGCGCGGGCCGGTCTGCGTGAGCCTGAAAAGCCCATCGGTAACTACCTGTTTGCCGGGCCAACGGGTGTCGGCAAGACCGAAGTGGCCAAGCAACTGGCCGATACGCTGGGTGTGGAAATGCTGCGCTTCGACATGTCGGAGTACATGGAGAAGCACGCGGTCAGCCGCCTGATCGGTGCCCCTCCGGGCTATGTGGGCTTTGACCAGGGCGGTCTGCTGACCGACGGTGTGGATCAGCATCCGCATTGCGTGCTGTTGCTGGACGAAATCGAAAAGGCCCACCCGGATGTCTACAACATCCTGTTGCAGGTTATGGACAACGGCCAGTTGACCGATCACAACGGGCGCACGGTGGACTTCCGCAACGTGATCCTGATCATGACGTCGAACGCGGGTGCATCGGACATGGCGAAGGCTGCTGTCGGCTTTGGCCGCGAGCGGCGTGAGGGCGAGGATACGGCAGCCATCGAGCGCACGTTCACGCCGGAATTCCGCAATCGTCTGGATGCCGTGATCAGCTTTGCCCCACTGGGCAAGGACACCATCCTGTCCGTGGTCGAGAAGTTCGTGCTGCAACTGGAAGCGCAACTTATGGACCGAAATGTGACCATCGAGTTGACGAAGCCTGCCGCCGAATGGTTGGCCGACAAGGGCTACGACGACAAGATGGGCGCACGCCCGCTGGGCCGCGTTATCCAGGAGCATATCAAGAAGCCGCTGGCCGAAGAGTTGCTCTTTGGCAAGCTGATGAAGGGCGGTGTTGTCCGCGTGGGCGTCAAGAATGGCGAGCTGGACCTGAAGCTCTCCGGCCCCGACAAGCCACGCATTTCGGGCGACAAGCCACCGCTTCTGACAGCGGACTGATGCGCGCGGCAGGTATTGCCGCATTGATATCGACCCTCGCCGCGACACCGCTCGCGGCGAGGGATTTTTTACTGAACCTGCCCATTGATTGTGATCTGGGTACCGAGTGCTTCATCCAACAATATGTGGACCATGACCCATCGGGTGAAGCGATGGATTTCCGCTGCTCGACGCTCAGCTACGACACGCATCAGGGCACCGATTTTGCCCTGCGGTCTCTCGAGCAAATGCGCCGCGGTGTCAACGTCATTGCCGCGGCCCCCGGCACAGTGCAGGGGACGCGCGACGGGATGGAAGACAGGCTTTACAGCGCAAGCGAAAGCGACCGGATCAACGGGCGCGAATGCGGCAACGGTGTGGTGATCGATCACGGCAAGGGATGGAGCACGCAGTATTGCCACCTCAAGCAGGGCAGCGTTGCCGTCAAGACAGGCGACCGCGTGAAGGAAGGCGCCGTTCTGGGCAAGGTTGGCCTGTCAGGACGGACACAGTTCCCACATATCCATATGACCTTGCGCAAGGACGGTGCAGTGGTCGATCCCTTCGACCCGGATGGAAAGATCCAATGCGGGGCGCCGAGTTCGGACACCCTGTGGCAAGAACCGCCCTCCTACCGCCCAGGGGCTGTGTTGGAGGTGGGGTTCGCCGATCAGGTTCCCAGTTTTGAGGACGTGAAAGCCGGGCGGGCTGCAACCAACCAGATGCCGGTCGATGCCCCTGCGATCGTTGTCTTTGGCTATGCCTTCGGGGGAAAGGCGGGAGACAAAATGCAACTGCGTATCGATGGCCCCGAGGGCACGTTGATCGATGACGTCGTCGAAATTGACCGCAATCAGGCCCAGTTCTTTCGCGCTCTTGGCAAGAAACGCACGACGGAGAGTTGGCCCACTGGACTCTACACCGGCACCGTGGTCATGCAACGGGGACAACAGGAAATCAGCCGGGTCCGGAGCACGACGATTGTTCAGTAACGCGCAGTTATACTGCGCGGCCCCGACGATGCTTCTGCAGCAGCGACCAATCCGTAAGGCGCACGTATTCGTGCGCCCTATTTCTCGGTGAATTTTAACTCGATCCGGCGGTTTTGCGCACGAGCTTCAACGGTGTCCGCCGGATTGATCGGCTGGTATTGCCCAAAGCCGTTGGCCGACAGGCGATCCGGGGGCAGACCCAGAAAGTTGACCATGTACCGGACAACCGACAACGCCCGGGCTTGGCTCAGCTCCCAGTTATCCGCAAATTCGCCTTGCCCCGACAACGGCACGTTGTCCGTGTGCCCGTCCACCTGCAGCACCCAATCGATGCCATCGGGAATGTCGTCCGCAACGCCGCGCAGAATGCCCGCGATGTTCCCGATCTCTCCCTGCCCCGCTGCGGACAATACAGCGCCACCAGGTGGGAACAGCACTTCCGAAGAAAACACGAAACGGTCCCCGACGATCCGCACCCCTTCCTGTGCGCCCAACACATCACGCAACTGGCCGAAGAACTCGGACCGGTAGCGCTCCAGATCCTGCGCCTCTGCCTCGAGCCGCTTGCGCTCTTCTTCTTCCAACTCGCGCCGCCGACGTTCTTCCAGCGCGGCCCGTGCCAGAGCCGTGTTCAGATCACGGCCAAGCGTGCTCAACTGCACCTCTTTCGCCGCATCACGCGCGACCGCGTCATCCAGAAGCGCCTGCAAGTCTCCCAACTGCGTGCGCAGTTGGGAGACTTGCTGGTTCAGCAATTCGGTCTGGCGCTGCGCTTCCAGCGTGGCGGCTTCCTCGGCGCTCAACGCATCGCGCGCCGCGGCAAGCAATGCTGCGCGCTCCTCGGCGGTAGAGGTCTGGGTGATCAGGTCTTCTTCTGCCGCCAGTTTTGCAGCCAGCGCGGCAGCCAGTTGTTCGCGGACATCCGCATTACTGCTGCCCGCCGCCTGTGCATCGGCGAGCGCTGCCTCGCGTGCAGCCAACGCTGCAGCCAGTTGCGTGCGCAAATCGGTGAGATCGGCGGTCTGCGCCGCAACTTGCCCCTCTGCCGCCACCTTGTCGGCAACGGCAGCTGCCAAACGCTCGTGCAGTTCAGTGCGCTCAACGTCCAGCGCGGCAAGGCGTTCTTCGATTACGGCCATTTGTGCCTCGACATCGGCAAGGCTCTGCGCCGCTTCTGTGCCGGCCTCTGCCTCGATCAACGCTGTGTCAAGACGCGCCTCAAGGCTGGCCTGCGCCTGCGACAAGGCGGTCTTTTCCGCATTCGAGGTATCAAGCGAGGCAAGGGCCGCGGCCAGTTCAGCTTCGAGATCCTCGATCCGGGCTTGTGCTGCAGACGCCGAACTGTCTGAGTCCTGTGCAGCCAGAAGTGCGGCCGCAAGACGACCGTTCAAATCCTTTTCCGCTGCGCGGGCAGCGGCCAGAAGGGTCAGCGTATCCTCGGCCTCTTTCCGCTGCGCTTCGAGCGCGAGGGTCATGGCCGTAAGCTCGGTGTCGGCATTTTCGAGCCGTTCGCGCAGGGCTTCGGCAGCAGCCGCTTCGACCATGCGCGCGGCCTCTTCTGCACTCAGCGCCTCTTGCGCCGCATCAAGATCCGCTTGGAGGGCCGTCGCCTGATCCGCGCTATCCGCGTTCCGGTTGCGTAGATCGGCGATCAGCGCCTGCAACGCGTCGGTCCGTGCTGCGGTCAGACGGGCCTCTTCGGCTTGCGCGTCCACCTCGTCCCGGGCGGCGGCAAGCGCCAGGTTCAGTGCCTCCTGCTCAGACAAAAGGCGTGTCTGCTCTTCTTCAAGACCCGCCACCGTCTCCAGCGCGGTGTCGCGGTCCGCAATCAGCGCCGCCACCTGCGCTTCGAAACTGGTGATGCGGGTTTCAGCCTGCGCCAGCGCAGTCGCTTGGGCATCCCGTTCCGCCGTAAGCGCTGCAATTGTTGCGGCCTGCGCATCCACTTGCGTTTGTGCATCGGTCAATGTCTCGCTTAGCGCGGACAAGCGGGAATCCAACTGGTTCGCGCGGCGTTCTTCAAGGCCAAGTGCCTGCGCCAGGGCCGCCACCTCACCGGCCAGCTGATCCAATTCGTTTTCCTGGCCGGAGATCGTTTCGCGTAGAACAAATTGTACGATCATGAAGATCGTCAGCACGAACATCAGCACTAGCAAGAGGCCGGTCATCGCATCCACGAAGCCCGGCCAGATGGACGCCTGGAACCTTTGCCCTGTGCGTCGCGACAGCGCCATGATCA
>NZ_JBYNDP010000124.1:0-1749 GCF_059783535.1 Tateyamaria sp.
GAACACAGCCGCGACAACGATCTGGAAGTGAACCCGCTGAAGGGCAAGAAGCTGACCAACGTGCGCGCCTCGGGCACGGACGAAGCAGTGCGTTTGACGACTCCAATCACCATGTCGCTGGAAGAGGCAATCGCTTACATCGACGACGATGAACTGGTCGAAGTCACGCCGAATGCCGTGCGGTTGCGCAAGCGGTATCTCGACCCACACGAACGCAAGCGGATGGCAAGGGCCAGCTGATCAGGAAGGCGGACACGCCGCCCTCCGTCAATCGGTGATCAGTCGTCAAACGGGAAAACGCCGGTGTCGTCTTCATCGCCACCTTTCTCTTCGGCGGCACGCACGCGCTTTTCGATCTCGTCCAGATGACCCAATTCGAACGGCCGGGCCGGACGTGGAATGTGTTTGAGCACCTGCTCGATCCCATCTTCTGCAAGCTGTGCGGCGTCATTCGGGATTGCCTCTTGTAGTACGGCGTCCTGAACCGCAGCCAAAAAGATGCGCCCGCATCGATGTGCGCTTGGGTTGAACAGAGTCACGCATTGATGCTGGCCACAGCACGCCTGAACCACCGCGCTGTCCGTGAAATGATTGACGTAGTAAAACCCGTCACCAATGCGGAAACTCCAGACCGCGTTGATCCGGTAACACCCGGGCGGCACGCGAATACTCCGGTGGCCACAACGTGCAGGAATGACGGCATATTCCCGGTCGCACCAGCGCAGGATCGATCCATCGCAATTGTAGATATTGATGTACCAGGTGCGGCTGCTGATCTTGCACGGATCATCAAGGGCCGTCACCCAGACGTTTAGATTTGCCAAAGACATAAAGAATTCCTCCCAAAAACGGGCACAAACGCCCCGTGGGGCGCAAAAGAAGTGCATGTTTGAATTCAGGGGCGAGATGTCGCGCGGGGCACAACCCCCGTCCCAACGATCAACGGCGCGACAATTGCGCCGTGTGATGCACTATATCACACAATCGCGAGTCGAAAAACTCGCTTTACGGGATTTCTGACTGACGTCGGACACAACTGCGTATGTCGACAAACGGCTATTCCGTCGTTTCGACAATCAAGAGTTCGCGCTCAGAGGCACCTCGAGCATGCTCGAGTGCCGCTTGATACGCATCCGAGTGGTAGCACCGTTCAGCCGTTTCCACGTCCGGGAATTTGGCGACAACGTTGCGGGGGCGGTCCTTGCCTTCCAGCTGAACGTAACGCCCGCCCCGGGCGATGAAGGTGCCGCCATGATCAGCGATAGCAACCGTCGCACCGGCGGCGTATTTCTTGTACGCCTCTTCGTCCGTCACTGTGACATGTGCAATCCAAAGTGCTGGCATCTTATCCTCCCATGACCGCTTTGGCCGCTGCAATGGCGGCGTCCGCGTTTGCTGCATCCTTTGCCCCGCCCTGAGCCATGTCAGGACGGCCACCACCGCCCTTGCCGCCAAGCTCAACAACAGCAGCCTTGACCAGATCAACGGCGTTCACGCTGTCGACCTTATCCTGCGTGACACCGGCAGCCACGGCCACCTTACCATCAGCATCCGCGATCAGAAGGATCGCACCCGTGCCCATGCGGCTTTTGTGCTCGTCAATCAGTGCGGGCAGATCACGGCCGGTCACACCGCTCAGCACCTGTGCGAGGAACGGCGTTCCGTTCACATCCTCGGCCTCAGGCGCGGCTTGCCCGCCGCCTGCCATGGCGAGATCGCGACGCAGCTGTGCCACTTCGGCGGCCAGCG
>NZ_JBYNDP010000124.1:1849-9968 GCF_059783535.1 Tateyamaria sp.
CCGGATCCGGCTTCGGTCCCCATGGACACCACACGCACTTCGTCACCGTATTTTTCACCGAACAGCGCCTGCGCCCCAAGGGCCCGCGCATCATCGGGTGTCATGATCCGGGTCTCGACCGGTGCGTTCTGGCGGATATAGGCGTTGACCTCCGCCTCGACCGTGTTCAGTTCCTCAAGGCTCATCGCCTTGCCATGGCTGAAGTCGAAACGCAGGCGATCCGGCGCATTAAGCGAGCCGCGCTGTGCGACGTGATCCCCGAGTGCATTGCGGAGCGCCTCGTGCAGCAGGTGCGTGGCCGAGTGGTTGGCGCGAATTGTCGTACGGCGCGCGTGGTCAACTTCGAGCCGAACCGGGTCGCCCACGGACAACTGACCGCTGTCCACTGTCAGATAGTGCGCGTAAAGTCCGCCAGCCCGCTTTTGTACATCGCTGACATGTCCCGAAAACCGGGTCTCGTGCTCTTCCTGACTTCCTTCGACGCTCCGCACATAACCATGGTCGGCAACCTGCCCACCCGATTCCGCGTAAAACGAGGTCTGATTGAAGATCACCCAGGCACCGCCGCCGTCAACATCCAGTGATTGGGCTTCAGCACCCTCACTGACAATGGCCAGCACCACACCTTCAGCGATTTCGGTATCGTAGCCCAGGAAGTCGGTGGCAGCGTGACTGTCAGCCAAATCGAACCAGACGGTTGCATCCGCAGCTTCGCCTGAACCTGACCACGCGGCACGTGCTTTGGCTTTTTGCTCGGCCATGGCGGCATCAAAGCCGTCCGTGTCCACCCCGTATCCCTTTTCGCGCAGTGCATCCTGCGTCAGATCAAGCGGGAAGCCATAGGTGTCATAAAGTTTGAAGGCGGCATCACCCGGTAGGTAGGCACCTTCGGCCAAGCCAGCAACCTCGTCATCCAGCAGTTTCAGCCCCCGGTCGAGGGTCTGCTTGAAGCGGGTTTCTTCGGCCTGCAGTGTTTCCGTGATCAGCGATTGCGCCTGACCCAGTTCCGGATAGGCGACGCCCATTTGCTGCACCAGCGCAGGCACCAAACGGTACATCACTGGGTCCTGGGCACCCAACAGATGCGCATGCCGCATCGCGCGACGCATGATCCGACGCAGCACGTAGCCACGCCCGTCATTCGATGGCATCACGCCATCTGCAATCAGGAACGAGGTCGAGCGAAGGTGATCAGCGATCACCCGGTGATGTACGTTCTGATCGCCGTATGGGTCAACACCCGTGGCATCCGCAGACGCCTCGATCAGCGACTTGAACAGATCGGTATCATAGTTGTCGTGGCTGCCTTGAAGCAGTGCGCCGATCCGCTCAAGCCCCATGCCGGTGTCGATGGACTGCATGTCCAGATCGACCATCGAGCCATCTTCGAACTGTTCGTTCTGCATGAAAACGATGTTCCAGATTTCGATGAACCGGTCGCCATCCTCTTCCGGACTGCCGGGAGGGCCACCCCAGATGTGATCGCCATGGTCATAGAAAATCTCAGTACACGGGCCGCAGGGACCGGTCGGCCCCATCTGCCAGAAGTTGTCGGAAGTGGCGATGCGAATGATCCGGTCTTCGGGCACGCCGACCTTCTTCCAGATATCGAACGCCTCGTCATCCGTGTGGTACACGGTAACATAAAGCCGTTCCTTTGGGATGCCGAACTCGCCCGTGATCAGGTTCCATGCAAACGGAATTGCTTCGTGCTTGAAATAGTCGCCGAAGCTGAAGTTCCCCAGCATCTCGAAGAACGTGTGGTGACGCGCCGTGTAACCGACATTGTCGAGGTCATTGTGCTTGCCCCCGGCCCGCACGCATTTCTGGGCGGTGGTGGCGCGTGTATATTCCCGCTTTTCCAACCCGGTGAACAGGTTCTTGAACTGCACCATGCCCGAATTCACGAACATCAGCGTTGGGTCGTTGCGTGGCACCAGCGGGCTGGATGGCACGACCGCATGTCCTTGTTTTTCAAAGTAATTCAGAAAGGTTGAGCGGATGTCATTGAGCGATGGCATGGGCGTGGGTCCGGGCGTCTGATTGGTCGCTTTGACATAGCGCTGCGCCGCGGCAGTGTCCACAAACGAAACAGGGTGCCGCCTTCGCGACACCCTGCTCCGGATACTATCTGCATCACGTTTAGTGGGCCGAGGAGGTTCTGAGCCTGTCCCCCGCGCCCGAACGATCAGGCCTCGAGGATATCGTCATCCTCGATCTGTTCATGTTTGGGCATATCAAAGTCCAGCCCGTGCGCTGCGCGGATCTTGTCTTCAATCTCGTAGGCGATGCGTCCGTTTTCCTTCAGGAAGGTCTTGGCGTTCTCGCGCCCTTGCCCGATCCGTTCATCGCCATAGCTGAACCAGGAACCCGATTTCTCGACCACGCCGGCTTTCACGCCGAGGTCGAGCAGCTCGCCCATTTTTGAGATGCCTTCGCCATACATGATGTCGAATTCCACCTGCTTGAACGGAGGCGCCACCTTGTTCTTGACGACTTTCACGCGGGTGGCATTGCCCACGACCTCATCACGATCCTTGAGCGCACCGATCCGGCGAATGTCAAGACGCACCGAAGAGTAGAATTTCAGCGCGTTGCCCCCAGTGGTGGTTTCAGGCGAGCCAAACATGACTCCAATTTTCATCCTGATCTGGTTGATGAAGATCACCATGCAATTGGAACGGCTGATCGAACCTGTCAGTTTGCGCATGGCCTGGCTCATCAAACGGGCCTGTACGCCGACACTGCTGTCGCCCATGTCCCCCTCAAGTTCCGACTTGGGTGTCAACGCGGCCACAGAATCAACGATAACCATGTTCACAGCGCCGGACCGCACCAGAGTGTCGGTGATCTCAAGCGCCTGTTCACCAGTGTCCGGTTGCGAAATCAGCAACTCATCAAGATTAACGCCCAGCTTCTTGGCGTATTGCGGGTCCAGTGCGTGCTCAGCGTCGACAAAGGCACAAACGCCACCCGCCTTTTGTTGCTCAGCAACACAGTGAAGGGTCAGCGTGGTTTTGCCTGACGATTCAGGACCGTAGATCTCGACGATGCGTCCCATGGGCAAGCCGCCTATGCCAAGCGCGATGTCCAGACCAAGCGAGCCGGTTGAGCTGGCCTTGATGTCCTGAATGGCGTTTTCGTCGCCAAGCTTCATAATCGACCCTTTGCCGAACTGACGTTCGATCTGAGCCAGTGCGCTGTCGAGCGCCTTTTGTTTGTCTGCCGATTTCTTGTCTGTCATTGTCAAAAGGTCTGCCGTTGCCATTGCTTTGGTCCTTTGTGTCATACCCGCCGGGGGGCGGCAATCACTGCCGCAGCTGCGTCGATGTTCCCCTTGCGTTCCTTATGAGATCAAATCGGGAACATTTCAATAAATTTCTACGTAACTACCTTTTGTCAGCACGGGTTAAGGAGTAGTTTACGACCCAAAGCAAAGTTGAAGAAAAGCGTAACGAGGCAAGACATGCTGGTGTTTTACAAGGCAAAACTGGCATTTCTGGCTGTACCTAAGACAGGCACATCGGCTTACGAGACCGCGCTCGCACCACATGCAGACTTGGTCATTTCTGACCCCCCGGCTTTGAAACATGCACCGGTCTACCGCTACAACCGATTCATCCGCCCCATGTTTCTTAACGTCTGTGATGTCGACCTGGATGTCATGGCCGTCATGCGGGACCCAATAAGCTGGTTGGGCAGTTGGTGGAGATATCGGCAGCGGCCGTTCATGAAGGGCAAACCAAATGCCACCCATGACATCAGCTTTGACGACTTTGTGCTGGCCTACATGAAGGGCAAAAAGCCCGGGTTCGCGAACGTCGGAAGCCAGTATAAATTTCTTGAGCGCCAGCCAAATGGTACAGGTGTGACGCATCTGTTTCGATATGAGGATCAACCGCGACTGCAGGCGTTTTTGACAGAGCGGCTTGGCGTGACTTTTGAATTGGGACAGGAAAATGTGTCGCCCGCACGTCCGGTGGAATTGTCATCAGATGTAGAAACGCGATTTCGCCGGAAATGCGCAGAGGAGTTTGCCCTTTACGAGAGCATTCCAACGGCCTGACCTGCTCAATGCAATTGCTGGTGCACCGTCTCAGCCAGATCGTTGAGTGAAAACGGTTTCGGCAGGAAGACCGAATTTGGAATTTCCCTTTGTTGATCTGTCAGTCGATCCTCGGCATAGCCCGAGACAAAGACGACACGCACATCCGGACGTTCTTGAAGCGCCTCCCGGACCCAGGATGGGCCATCTTTCCCGGGCATGACGACATCCGTCACAAAAAGATCAACGTTTAGGGATGCATCCTCCAATGTCTTGAGCGCTGCCTCGGCCGAGTCAGCCTCAAGCACAGTGTAGCCGCGCAGTCGCAGGGCGCGACTGGCGAAAGCGCGAACCGGTGCCTCGTCCTCGACCAGCAAAATCACTCCGTCGCCATGTTTTGGCTCTGGTATCTGCGTGGGCACTTTCGCAGCAGGCGCTTTCGTTGTTGTCACCTCAAGGACCGGGAACATGATCGAAAAGCACGTGCCCTGCCCTGGAGTGCTGTCAACAAAGATGAACCCGCCGGTCTGTTTCACGATCCCGTAGGCAGTGGAAAGACCCAAGCCGGTACCTTCACCCGTTTTCTTTGTTGTGTAGAACGGCTCGAACACCTTTTGCAGCTTATCCGCAGAAATGCCGACGCCCTGATCTATGACGCGTAGACACACATAATCGCCAGCGGGCACACTCACACGATCGCGGTCCTGTGGTTCGGACAAGGTGACACACTCGGTCTCGATCTGTATTTCGCCACCATCCGGCATGGCGTCACGCGCGTTGACAACAAGGTTCATCAAAACCTGTTCCAACTGCCGCTTGTCGGCACGGATTGGTTTTAAAACGGGATCGTGGGACAGGTTCAGCGTGACCTTTTCCCCGACCAAGCGGTTCAACAGATGTGTGAGATCAGACATCGTGTCGCGCAGGTCCAACTCTTCCGGGCGCAGCGTTTGCTTGCGAGAGAAGGCAAGCAACTGGCCAACAAGAGCAGCAGCGCGATTGGCATTCTGGTTGATCTGCACAAGGTCGCTGTAGTCCGGGTCGCCCTGATCATGGCGCAGCAAAAGAAGGTCACAGTGGCCCGAAATCGCGGTGAGCAGGTTGTTGAAATCATGCGCGACCCCGCCGGCAAGCTGACCAATTGCCTGCATTTTCTGGCTCTGCACAAACTGCGCTTCGAGTGTTTTCAGTTCTGTCGCATCCGCAAGGACAGCGATCACGGACACTTCCCCGTCTTCGTTCATCCGATTGAGCGCGACCTGCACGAACATTTCCTTGTCCGAACGCGTCAATCTGAGGAACTCTGACTGCTGAACCGCGCGGCCCGATACCGTTTCCTCGAGCCAATCACTTATTGGGCGTCCCAGACCAGCCATCAGATCGGAAATGTGTTGGCCTTCGGCCAGCGCATTTCCAATCAGCTCGGACGCGCAGCGATTGAATCCACGTACATCGCCAGCGGGTGAAAATCGGACTAGCGGCACGGGCAAATCCTCAAGCGAAGCCCAACTGCCCGTTTTCTCGACTTCGCCTTCGGCTGGCGGTGGCAGAAGATAGTATGCCCGCCGCCCCGCACCTGCATCGACCTGAGTCACAAGAACGTCAACCGGACCATCGGGCGACGTCAAAGGGTTCACAGATCCCAGTTTTACCGGCACCTGTTCAAAAACCGCTTCAAGTGTTTTGACCCGTCCACCGACAAGTTTTCGGGCGCTTTCGTTCATATAGAGGACCGCACCTGTACGACCGACCATCAGCATCGGCAAACCGGGACCATCCGCCCCGCGCCCCTGTCCTGTATCGGGCGCGGCCTCAAGCCGCCAAAGCAGCGTGTCGTCTTCCATTTCGTGGACCGCGAGGCGCATGTGTCCCTTGCGTGTCACGATATCCTCGCGTGCAGCCCCATCAATCTCGGCCTGCTTTTTGAGCCGGAACAGAATACCGCCCGGGTTCGCAAAGGTGTTGCGCAACGTGCCCGCCATCGTCTCTCCCTTGCGCGTCGCGTATACCTGCCGCGCCGCCGCGTTGGCTTGCAATACTTCACCATCAGCGGTGCAAACAAAGCTCGGAGAAGCGTCTTTTTCAATAAAGGCGGCGATCGTCGATATCGTACTTTCCTGACGAGATCGGGACTTTCGTGCTTGCAACGTGACCGCAAAGCCCAGTCCCATCACAGCGAGTGAAGCGGCCAACAGCCCCATTTGTATCAACCGATCCGGTGCAAGGACGCCCATCACACCCAGCAACACAGCCGCGCCAAGAAGACTGACAGCCCGATGCGAGCTGTCCTTGTCAGGGCGGGTCAAACTGATTGGCGATCCCATATTGTCGGGCACCAGGCACCTCGTCTCTCTCGATTCGTTGTGCCTTTCTGCGACCAAAACGGTTAACTGCCTCTTAAGCCCTGCCCGTTTCTGCGCATTGGAGACCCGACGCCAAAGGCGAAATATCCCGACACGATAAACCTGAGGTTGAGTAAGCCTGCTCAACCTGTACGTGTCAAGTGCGCTACAAAGAAACCATCGCCCCATGCGTCAACAGGCCAACGGCGCGATGCATGGATACGAAAATCTGCGGACCCAGTGACAAGGCTTTGAACTTGTTCTTCATTTTCTTCGCGGAAAACAGAACAGGTCGCATAGAGAAGCGTTCCGCCAGGAGCAACAAGCTGAGCGGCTTTAGCCACAATCTCGCGCTGAATGCTTACCAACTCGTCCAGACGGTCTTGGGTCAGTGTCCACTTGGCGTCCGGCGTGCGGCGCCACGTGCCAGATCCCGAGCAAGGGGCATCGACGAATACAAGATCAAACGGCGGACTGGATACCAGCCGTTCGGGCGGACAAATCCTGATGTCGTGCCCGCCGCGCGCCGCGCGTGCAGGCAGATCGCTCATCCGAGTCGCATCCACATCACTGGCAGTCACAGACCAGCCAAGCGCGGCCATAGCCAACGCCTTGCCACCACCGCCTGCGCAAATATCCAGTGCCTTGCCGGGCGTACCAAGGTCAGCAACGGCAGCCTGGCTTGACGCGTCCTGCATCTCCACAAGGCCATTCATGTAGGCTGACGCGTGCCGCACACGGCGCGCCCCGTCAGTGACCGTCAGTGCCGTTGCGCCGCGCGGGTTTGCGATGGTTTCAATTCCGTCCTCTTTCAGCGTCAATTGTGCGTCTGCAACGCTGGTTTTAGACATGTTGACCCGCAACGTTACGGGTGCACGTCCGGTTAAGGCCAGTGCGGTCTGTTCGGCCTCCTCGCCAAGGCTGTTTTCAAAAACGGGTACCAACCAATCCGGCAGGTCCCACGCCACACCCTGGGACTCAAACGGTGTGGTTCTTTCACGTTCCAAATCGGACAAAGGTGCTGGCGCATGTCCTTGACCATCAAAGAGAGTTTCCGGGTCGATACTTTGGTCGCGCAGTCGCCCAATCATGCGTCCGCGCCCCGTATCCGCCCCACCGCGTGCCGCATCGCTGCGCCAATGACGCAGGACATCAAAGACGTGGTCACGGACTGCAGCACGATCCTTGGATCCAGCAAAACGACTGGCACGCGCCCAACGGGTCAGCGCCTTTTCCGCCGGTTGCCCATCGTCGATGGCATCGAGGATTTCTATGGCGGCAGCCACGCGTGCGCCGGGTGTCATCGCGTCAAACCAACTTGAAGTTCACCCCGCAACACCCTGTTTTCTCAAATAACCCGATAATTCGGAGACTCACGTGTGATCTGCACATCATGTACGTGGCTTTCCTTGAGGCCCGCACCAGTGATCTTCACGAAATTGCAGTTCTTCCGCATCTCATCAACCGTTGCGCAACCGGTGTAGCCCATGGCGGCTCGCAAGCCGCCCACAAGCTGGTGAACGACGGCGCCGGCCGATCCCTTGTAGGGCACCTGTCCTTCGATCCCTTCCGGCACCAGCTTGTCGCTGGCCGCGTCCTTCTGGAAATACCGATCGGCCGAGCCGCGCGCCATCGCGCCAAGGCTGCCCATGCCGCGGTAAGACTTGAAGCTACGGCCCTGATACAGAATGACCTCGCCCGGAGACTCGTCTGTCCCCGCGATCATGCTGCC
>NZ_JBYNDP010000125.1:0-9965 GCF_059783535.1 Tateyamaria sp.
GCACCGGTGACGTGACCCAAACCCTGCGCGCGCCAACGGGGCGGCACTTCTACGGACACGGTGCCTTCTCCAGTGACGGCAATCTGCTCTTCACCCCGGAAAACGACATCGCGTCGGGACAAGGCCGCATCGGTGTCTGGGACCGCGGCGCGGGCTACAGACGGCTGGATGAATTCACATCAGCCGGGATCGGACCGCATGAGATCCTGCGCATGCCAAGCGGCACGCTCGCGGTCGCCAATGGCGGCATCCGCACACACCCGGCAACGGGGCGGGACAAATTGAACCTCGACACAATGCGGCCCAACCTCGCGGTGTTCGATACCGACGGACAGCTGATAGATTTTGCCGAAGTGCCGGATGCCATCCACCTCAACTCACTCCGCCACATCGCGTCAGCGCCCGACGGTACGGTCGTATGCGGCTTCCAATGGCAGGGTGACCCGTTCGAAGCGCCTTCGCTTGTGGCACTCTACAATGGCAATGGTGCGCTCAGATCGGCAGATATGGATGAAACGGCGCTCTACCAACTCGACGGATACATCGGCAGCGTCAGCGCATTTGGAAACGGGCGCTACGCCGCATCCTCGCCCCGCGGCGGTCTGGCCTTTCAATTCGATGCAGCAGGCCAGCAGGTGGGCACATACCGGGCCCAAGACGTCTGCGGTCTGTGCGCCGCCCCGGACGGGTCCTGCCTGGTGACGGACGGAACCGGACAGGTCCACACCCTGACCGGCGACACGCTCACCCATCGCAAGACTCACCTGCTTGCCTTCGACAATCACCTGACAGCCATCTGAAAGGATCGCCCATGTTTATCGCAATGAACCGCTTCACCGTCGCCAAGCAAAACGCACAGGCATTCGAGGCGCTGTGGCTTGGGCGGGACAGCCACTTGAAAACCATGGATGGCTTTGTCGAATTCCACATGCTCAAGGGGCCCGAAAACGAAGATGGCACACGGCTCTACGCCTCGCATACGGTCTGGTCATCGGAAGAGACGTTTCGCGCTTGGACCCGGTCAGACGCCTTTCGCGCAGCACACAAGGACGCCGGCAGCACGGCTAAACTGCACGAGGGCGCACCCACGTTCGAAGGCTTTTCGGTGATACAGGAAATCTCGGCCGACACATAAGGGAACAGGCTCTCTTTGACGCAAACTGCGTTTGCATTGAGCTGCCAGAAAACAAAGCACATTTTGATGCCTGGGTCCGCTTCAAAAAAACGCGGACAACACCAATATTGATGACTGCCGACCCAGCCTGATTATCGCCGCCGCATTCCTTAATAGGTTCCGTTGTATGATCCACCACCTCAGGCAGAGCGTTTTGTTTGCCGCCCACTGTCTTCTCATCATTGCATTCGTCTTTGCAGGCTCCGCCGTTATGGGTGCCCCCAACGGATCGTGGGAGGAAACGCTGGAGGGTTTTGTCGATGGGTTGATCACGACCGGTCTGGATCAGGACGCCGTGGCCGGTGCGGTCGTGATTGTTGTTTCTGGCGACAATGTGATCCTGTCACGTGGCTACAGGCTGTCGGATGCCAGGTCCGGAAAAACTATGACGCCTGAAGCAGACATTATTCCGCTGGCATCTGTTACCAAGGTTTTCACTGCCTTGGCGATCCTGCAGCTAGCAGAGGACGGGCGGCTGTCTTTGGACGACCCAATCATCCGTCACCTTCCCGGGCTGCATCTGAATCAGCGTTTCGGTGACATTACAGTCGCTCACCTGCTTAGCCACACAGCAGGCCTTGAGGAACGCTACTCGGGTTACTTCGCGGTGCACGGCGAACAGGACAACACACCCGCAATTGAACAGATTTCGAAAATCCTCCCACAACAGGTTCGCCCGCCAGGCGATGTCATTTCCTACTCGAATGCCAGCTACGTTTTGCTGGGCGAGATTATTGCCCAAGTCTCGGGCCAACCGTTCGAGGAATACATTACCGATACAATCCTGTCCCCGTTGGGAATTGGTAACGCACGTTTCATGAATGAGCCATCCGCGCTTCGAGGGACCAGCTCATTTCATGTTTGGGACGCGGGTCGGTATGTCGCCATCGATCCAGCCCCTTTTCACGCGGTACATTTAAGCTCGGGCGGTCTCGCGCTCACGGCCGAGACCATGGGCCGGATCATGCAAAGGTTACTGTCACAAAACCCTGAAGATGAAACGTCTGCTCTGACCCCGACCAGCATTACAAAGATGTACGAACCCGCGTGGCCGGATGCCGCAGAGTTTTCCGGGCGCACACTTGGGTACTGGACTGAACGCTGGGCCGGTCACACGGTCTACCACCATGGCGGCACACATTTTGGGTTCCACAGCAACATGGTGCTCATCCCATCCATGGACCTGGGGTTCTTTGTTGCTGCAAACAGTCCCAGCGGAAATGAGCTCACGGGTTTACCACGTCGCGTGCTGAGAGAAGTGATTGCGCCACATGAACGGCCAGTCGCACCACGCACTGATTGCGATTCCGCCTGCTTAAACGACTTTACCGGGCATTTTCTCACCGTGCGGCGCAACGAAACCGGACTGGACCGGATACACGCGCTGAACTCTCATCGCATGAACGTGCAAGTAACCGATGACGAGATGCTTCTGGTGTCCGGGCTTGGCCATTCCCGTCTGTTCCAAGCAATCGGGCAGGACAAGTTCGAGACGCCGGAGGGCGATTTCCAGCTTGGATTTCGACGAGATGTATCAGGGAATGTTGTCAGAGCTGATTTTAGCGGCGGCATGCACGCGTTTGACCGCGTTGGATTTTGGCATAGTGCCGCCTCGCTGAATTCGGCGCTGTGGGCGGCTTTGGCCGGTTCTCTGCTGTGTTTGGTTGGCGCAGTGATAGCATGGCGCTCAAGGGGCCGCCTGACAAGTATGCCTGCCTTGCTGGGTATGGGCTGGTTCGCCGGTGCCGCTATTTGCACGGCTATCATTGTACCAGTGATGAACGGTCAAGACCTTTCCTCCCACACCTCTGCCGGTGCCGGTCTTTGGGCGATAACCTGTCTCTGTGCAGCAGCTGTCGCGACTCTGCTGTGGACTGCAGCGTGGTTTCTACGCTCACTACAAAGCGCAAATGCGATGCGAGCGGAGCAGTTTGTGGTCTTGGCGGCTATTCCCGCTTTCGCATGGGCCCTTCTTGCCGCTTGGATTTGGAATCTACCGACCGCGGCCCTGACATGGTGAACTGCAAAAGCTCATCCGCAGTTCTGGCGACACACGCATTATCGTGGCGGTCAGCGCGGACAACCTGGTCACAGTCAACGGCTGAAGCGCAGCAACCAGGAATGCAACAAACCCATTGAATATACTGTTTGGTCGCCAGTGCGCATACCCTAACGCCCCTTGATATGGATGCTGAACGACCGCTGCGCACCCGGTGGAGGGGCAGGAAACGGCGCGGCGCCCCGGATCACCTGCAAGGCCGCGTTGTCCAGATCGCGAGAGCCAGAACTGCGTGCCACAGACACATCACTCAATCCACCATTCGATGCGATGCGGAAGCTGACAGTGGCCACACCGCGATCCCCGATACGCGGACGACGTGCACGTTGCAGCTTTCGCATGATCTGACCAGGATAGTTGGATGCGGCCGCATTGCCTGCTTGCGCCGCACCCGCGGTCCCCGTCGCCCTTGGTGCCGGCCGAGCGGCCGTGCCCTCCGCCGCCCCAGCCCGCGTATTGGTTCGTGCTTGATTGCCACGCGGCGCTGGCGGGGGGTCAGGGGTTCGGCTTGCCGTCTGGCGCGGTGCTGGTGGTGGATCGTCTGGCTTGTTACGCTCTTCGAAGGCACGGCTACGCACCTTGGGCCGCCGCGATTGCGTCAGTTCGATCTGATCGGTGTCAATGGCTGTTAACGTATCGGGCGGAACGATCGCCTTCGCTGGCACCGGCGCAACTGGTTCAACCGGCAAAAGTGGCTCAAGTGTTGTCAAACGCTCGGGTGTCACAGATGGCTGGGATACCGAAGGCGTCACCCGAAGGGTGGGTTCTGGAACCAGCGCTGTTTCGGGCACCACCGCGCTGGCCGTTGTATTATCCGGTTCAGCGCGAGGCGTCGTATTTTCCACGTCTTGCTCTTCCACACGCGTGTCTGTTTCGGCGGCTTGTATCTCTTCCGGTGGGGTCGGGTCGACCGTGTCGTCAACTGGCTCTGACGTTTCGGTCGCGTCTTCAACGTTGACCCGCTCCGTCACTTCAGTCGTCTCAACCCCCGTCAATGTACCCTGTGCAAGATCAGCAAAAGCAGTGCCAAGCGACGCCTCGGTTGCACCGACTTGCCCACCCTCCATCTGGACTGGTTGGATTAGGTCAAGGCGCATTAGCCCACTTAAATGAAGAGCGGCGGCCAAAACAACGGCCACCAATGCAACGGTGCGAGACGCTGCAATCATTCCAGCCCCCGCTCGGTCACGATAATCACCTTGCCGGCACCCGCCCGGCGCAACTCCCGACCCAATGACACCAGTTGGGTTGCAGACAGCCCTCGGTCGGGCACAATCCGCACCTCCTCCCACGCTTCGGGATCAAGGCCGGACAGATAGGCACCAACATCGGCTTGATCTATGCCCCGAAAGCTCAGAGCTCCATCCGCATGAACAATCAGCGCATCCGGTGGCGGCCGCCCCTCCAGATCGGACGTACTGACCAGGGCAAGTTCCCGATCCAACGGCGGTGCCAACGTGCCTGCCACCATGAAAAAAACCAGCATCAGAAACACGATGTTGATCAGGGCGATGGTCGGCTCTCGCTTGGACCTTGGGGCACGTCTGCGCATCAGGCGTCCCCCAGCACGGTGACCTGCAAACCCTTCACCGCGCGCAAGACAACCAACAGATCGGTCAGCCGCTGTGCGGTAACCCCTGGCTGCAGACTAACAATCAACGGCTGCATCTCTACGGCTGGAACCGCGTCGCGCAAGGAAATCTCAAGAGCATGAATCCCCACGTTTTCACCATTCAGCGCAAGCATCTCCTCTCCGACCTGCAAAAAAAGCGGCCGCACGCTTGCCGGTGCTGCAGCCTGTCCAGTTCCTCTGGCGGTCAACTCAACCTCGGCAAATTTCGAGAAGGTCGAGGTGAGCATGAAGAACAGCAACAACAGAAAGATCACGTCGATCAGCGACGTCATCGACAATCGCCGCACGCGTCGCGTTCTAGCCATGGGCGGGTATCATGGTCGCGCCCGGTTCGATTGCGTCCACACGGTTGGCTGGTGCAAGGGCCGTCAAAACAAAGGTGTCAGCCACAACACGTTCAGCTTCCATCCGCGCCTCGAACCAAGACAGAAGCAATGCGGTCGGCATCGCGACAACCAAGCCAACGGCTGTCGTCAAAAGTGCCACCCATATCCCGCCAGCCAGAATTGACGGGTCCACCTGCGCCCCGGCGGCCTGCAACGACTGGAACGCCTCGATCATCCCTAGAACAGTGCCAAACAGCCCCAGCAGAGGGGCCAGTTGCGCCACGGACTCCAGATATCGAAATCCCCGCTCCAACCGGGAAAAAAGCTCCTCCGCCATGGCCAGCAAGCGGTCCCTATCACGCCCATCAAATGCCGCAGCTACAACAGGTGCCAGATAGCTCTTTGATTGTTCCAGGGCCGTCCGTGCACTTGTCCGATCGCCCGCGTCCCAAGCCGCCACAGCCGTGCGCAGCGCTGCGTGGTGACCCACATTCGCCACCGAAAACTGCCACAACTTGTAGAGAACAACGGCAAGGGTGACGATCGAGACCCCGATCAGCACCATAACGACAGGGCCACCCAGATCGAATACGGCCATCAATTGAGCAAAGATCGCATCCAACATCAGCCCAGCACCTCGATCTCGACCCGGGTCGACGGCAGCAAGCCCTTGGCGCAGTCCTCCCGCGCCAGACCGTCGGACGCGCAGGTATGCAACCCATTGAACAGCACCCGACCCAGGCCGTCACAGGCCAGGTCTGGCACCGCAAACTGACGGACACGCGGGCGGCCCACCGGCAAGGCTCCGAAGTCGAACAGGGTCAACCGGTCCACGCTGCCAGCGGCATCAAATAGCACGGTCTCGTAAACAAGCTTGTCAATATCAACAGGATGGCCGTTGGTGACCATGAAGGTCAGGGTACAGGCCCCCTCCTCGTTTGACACCGTATTCAACTCGACCGCTACCTTGCCGGTCACATCGGTTTCCTGAGCAGCACCGGCCAGCGCCACAACTATCAAGATCAATGCCAAAAGACGTGCAAACGTCGTCCCCATGTCATGCTCCTTGGTCGAGAGGAAGGGCTGACCTGGCAAGCGGCTGGGGGACCCGGGTTACAGTCTTAAAAACATTAATATAGTCGCGCTGCAATACCTGATTAAAACACTCGGCGAGCGGGGCGTTTACAACCGGTCACTGTGCCGGATGTTCTTTCACGCTTTCCACGGATGGAACGGCGGCCAGCAGGTTTCGTGTGTAATCTTGCTGCGGCGATGCAAACACCGCATTGCGCGTGCCGTATTCAACGATGTCACCCATATACATGACCGCCACGTCATCACACATCTGCTGCACGACGCCCAGATCATGGCTGATGAACAGATAAGTCAGATCCAGGTCCCGCTGCAGGTCTTTCAACAGGTCCAGAATTTGGGCCTGTATGATGACATCAAGGGCTGACACCGCCTCGTCACAGATGATCAGGCTGGGATTGGTCGACAGTGCGCGCGCGATGCTGATCCGTTGCCGCTGTCCACCCGAGAACTGGTGCGGAAACAGATGCATCTGTGCCGGTTCCAGCCCCACCTGTTCGAACAAGTTGGCCACGCGCGCATCGCGCTGTGCGACCGGCAGATTGCCCAAGTTATCCATGGGTTCACGCACAATGGCGCCCGCCCGCAGGCGCGGGTTAAGCGACGAATAAGGGTCCTGAAAGATCACCTGCACATTTGCGCGCGCCTGCCGCAGCGCCTCACCTTCAAGCGTCAGCATATCCGTGCTGTCCAGCGTCACATGCCCAGCCTGCGCCGCCACCAGCCGCGCCACCGCAAGGGCCGCCGTGGTCTTGCCTGACCCACTCTCCCCCACGATGGCCAGCGTCTTGCCCCGCTCCACGTCAAAGCTGATGCCATTCACAGCAGTGAACATCTCGCGCTTGCCCCAACGTTTCTTCACAGGGAACTGCACCGTGAGGTCACGGACACTCAAAAGCGGCTGATCGACCTGAGCCGCGACTTCGCTTTCATCGCGTGTCTCCGGCGTCAAATGCGGCACGCTCGCGATCAGCGACTTGGTGTAGTCATGCTGTGGGCGATTGATCAGATCGGTCACGGTGCCATCCTCAACCTTTTCACCTTTGAGCATGACAACCACCCGGTCGGCCATTTCGGCGACCACACCCATGTCGTGGGTGATCAGGATCGTGGCGGTCTGGGTTTCCTTCGCCAGCTCGCGCATCAGGTCAAAGATTTCGGCCTGTACCGTCACATCGAGGGCCGTGGTCGGCTCATCCGCAATAAGGATCTTGGGCCGACAGGCCAGGGCCATGGCGATCATCACCCGCTGGCGCTGACCGCCAGACATCTCGTGTGGATATGTGCCTGCACGGCCCATTGCGTTGGGAATGCGCACGGCATCTAGCAGATCAACGGCATTGGCCCAGGCCTGCGCGGCACCCTGGTTCTGGTGATGGCGCAACACCTCTGCAATCTGTTCACCCACGGTATGGACCGGGTTGAGAGACGTCATCGGCTCCTGAAAAATCATGCCGATCTGGTTGCCCCGGATGCGGCGCAGGGCGGCGTCTTCCATCTGAGTCATGTCCTGCCCTTCGAACATGATGCGGCCCTCGGCGACGCGACCAATGCGGGGGAGCAGCCCCATAACGGCAAGGGCAGTCATGGACTTGCCACTGCCGGATTCGCCGACGATGCTCAGCGTCTCACCGGGGTTCAGCCATAGCGACAGGTCATCGACAACCGGCACCATCCCGCCCCGCGTGGCCAGCTCGATGCGCAGGTTTTCGACAGAAAGAAGCGGCGCGCTCATCTTTCCCTCAGCTTTGGGTTCAGGGCGTCATTCAGGCCGTCACCCACAAGGCTGATCGCCAGAACGGTTATGAAGATGGCGATGCCCGGCACGGTAACGGTATAGCTGGCGTCGAGGATGTACTGCCGGTTCGACCCGATGATCTGCCCCCAGCTCGCGACATTCGGGTCCGTCAGACCCAAAAAGCTCAAACCCGCCTCGAACAGAATGGCCGAGCCAACCATGAGGGCCGCCTGCACGATGATGGGTGGCAGCGCGTTGGGCAGGATCACCCGGAACATCAGCCCACCATTGCGCACACCTCCGGCGCGGGCAGCTGTGACATATTCCAGCTCCCGAATGCGCAGAAACTCGGCTCGCGTGATCCGCGCCACGGCAGGCCAGCTGACAAGACCGATGGCGATGGTGATCATCAGCAGCGACGCGCCAAACAGGGCCACGATGACCATCGAAAACAAAAGCGTCGGCAGGACCTGAAAGAACTCGGTCAGACGCATCAGCACCTCTTCGACCCAACCGCGATAGAACCCGGCAAGCGCGCCAATGGTGATACCAATGGTGACGGTAACAAAGGCCGCCGCCAGACCAACCGTCAGCGACACCCGCGCACCATGGATCAGCAATGACAGCAGGTCCCGGCCCAGATAGTCGGTGCCCAGAAGATACCCCTCGGCCCCCGGCGGGGTGAACGGGGCCCAAACCATGTCAAACGGATTGCCGGGATAAAGCACCGGCCCCAGAACAGCGACACCGATGATGGCAAGCAGGATAACCAACCCCGCCACCGCCGCATGATTGCGCCGAAACATCTCGAACGCTTCGGCAAAGGGTGACCGGGCCTTGAGGTGCGTTTGCTCGCTCATGCCTTGCCTCTCACCCGTGGATCAATCAGGCGCAGGACCAAATCCGTCAGCAGATTGCCAACAATCACCACAAGCGCAGAAAAGAACAGAATACCCAGGATTGTCGGGGTGTCCCGCGCAAGGATCGAGGTCAGCGCCAACTGCCCCAGCCCCGGCCATGAAAACACAGTTTCGACCAGCACCGCCCCCGAGATCACGGCCGAAAACTGCAAACCTGCCAGCGTAACAACCGGCGGCAGCGCATTCTTCAGCGCGTGCTTCATTGTCACATCACGCGGTGACAGCCCCTTGGCCTTGGCCGTGCGCACATAATCCGACCCCAAAACCTCCAGCATCGAGGCACGGCACAGCCGCGAATAAAGTGCCATGAAAATCGACCCAAGCGTCAACATCGGCAGCACCAGATGGTGCGCGACCGACAGTGCTTGGGGAAAGAAACCTTCGACCGTCACATCACGCATCCCTGCGACCGGGAACAAAGGAATTTTCAAAGAAAAGGCAATCAGCAGCAGGATACCGGTCCAGAACGCAGGCGCGGCATAGCCGAACAAAGCAAAGAGTGTGACGATATGGCTGAGAATACCATTCGGTCGCTGCGCCGCGAACACACCCAGCAGAATGCCGACCACAAGGGCAAAAATCTGCGCTGAAAAGACCAAGAGCAGCGTGGCGGGCAAACGCTCAAAGATCATCTCGGTCACGGGGCGATTGTAGAAATACGATTGCCCCAGATCGAACTGGAACACCCGCCAGACATAATTGCCCAACTGTACGATGACGGGTTGATCCAACCCGTACTCCGCTCGGATTTGAGCCACCAGTTCCGCGCTTGCCCCGCCCATATCGGCAGCAATGGTGTCCACCACATCGCCCGGCGCCAGATTGATCATGGTGAAATTCAACACCAGTACGGCCAGCAACAGCAGCAACCCGTAAAGGGTGCGTTGCGCCATTACGACCAGAAATCCCATTCACCACCACCTCAATGAAAACCTGCCCCGGGGATCTGGGCAGGAAGGTCTTTCTCTGGACAGCTTACTCTTTCAAGAAAACAAGGTCATAGGGAGAGGAGGATGACCAAAT